>NZ_JCAPET010000069.1:0-19007 GCF_059735245.1 Gorillibacterium sp. sgz306347 | reverse complement strand
GAAGCAGCCGCCTGTTCCTCTTATGCCGGCAAAGAAGCAGCCGCCGGTTTCGCTTCCTAGCTGTTCCACCAGCGCTTGAAGTCGCTCCACCAGGAGCCCTTCTCTTTGCCGCTTTCCGGCTTCGTCTCCAAGGGAGGCGCGTCGGCGCAGTATTCGGTCGGCTCCGTGCCGGACACGAACGTCTCCATCCGGGCCTCGGCGCATCCGCGGCCTGCAAGCTTGCCGCTTTTCGGGTCGACGTAGACGCTCACGACGCCGTCCGGGACCGAAAACGGCTTGGGCGGCACGGCGGCCAGCGCCCGCTCCGTAAATTCGGCGAAGATCGGCGCGGCCTTGTGCGCCTCCGCCGACGTGATGGCGCGGCCCATGTCGTAGCCGACCCAGACCGCCGTGGCAAGCTCGGGCGTGAAGCCGACCATCCAGGCGTCGGTATTGGTCGTTCCGGTTTTTGCCGCCGCAGGCCGGTGCAGCAGATCGGAAACCCGGTAGCCCGTCCCTCCTTCTTCAAACACGCTTTCCAACAGACTGGTCAGCACATAGGCGTACGCCGGGTCGGCGGCCCTTTCGCGGGCGGGCCGCGCTTCATAGAGAACGCGGCCTTTGCTGTCCTCGATGCGCAGCACGGCCGTAGGCTCGACGCGCACGCCTCCGTTTGCGATCGTCCCGAAGGCGGACGCCATTTCAAACGGACTGACGGGGAAAGTGCCGAGCGCAAGGGAAGGCAGCGGCTCCAGCTTGCTTGTGATGCCGAGCTTTCGCGCGGTGGCGATCACCTTGTCCGCCCCGGCGTCGATCAGCGTGCGGACGGCGTAAATATTATTCGACTTGGCGATCGCTTGGCGCATGTCGAGCGGCTCAAAGGTAAACCGCCGGTCGTAATTGTTCGGGCGGTAAACTTTTTTTCCGTCATCGTACGGGAAATCGGTCGGCTCGTCCTTGTACTGCGTAAGCGGCGAGAAATTTTGCTCCAGGGCGGTCAGATAGACGACCGGCTTAAACGAAGAGCCGGGCTGCCGCGTTTCGGTAAACACGCGGTTGTATTGGTTGACGGCGTAATTTTTGCCGCCTACCATCGCCTTGACCGCTCCCGAACGCGGGTCGATGGCCACCAGCGCGGCCTGCAGGTCGCCGGTCTTGCCTACCTGCCGGGCAACCGCCGCCTCGGCGCTTTTCTGGGCGCGCAGGTCCAGCGTCGTATAGATCCGGAGGCCGCCGGCGTCGTAAAACGACTCGCCGAATCCCAGCCGATCCGTAACGACCGAGCGGACGTAGTCGCGGAAGTAGGGCGCCTGCGCGGACCGGGTGTCCTCCCGCCGCGGTAGAATAACGAGCTTCTCGGCGAGCGCCTTGTTCTCTTCCTCCCCGCTGATGACATTTTGCTCCCGCATCGCCTTCAGGATCAGCTTTTGCCGCTTGACCGCGTTGTCCATGTTGAAGTAAGGCGAAAAGTATTTCGGCCCCTTCGGCACTCCGGCCAAGAGAGCCGCTTCCGCCAGCGTCAGCTCCTTGACGTCCTTGCCGAAAAACATTTCGGACGCCGCTTGCACGCCGTAGGTGGAATGTCCGAAGTAGGCCTGGTTCAAATATTGCTCCAGAATCTCGTCCTTGGTGTACCGGATTTCCAGCTGGAGGGCGTAGACCGCCTCCTTTGCTTTGCGCGTCAAGGTTCGTTCATGGTTCAGAAAAAGGTTCCGGGCCAGCTGTTGGGTAATCGTGCTGGCGCCTTCGTTTTTGGACATGGCTTTGAGGTTGGTCAGGACGGCCCGCGTCAGGCCGCGGGCGTCAATGCCGGGATGCCGGTAGAACCGGCGGTCCTCGATGGCGATCGTGGCTTTGACCAGATAAGGAGACACTTCATCGAGACTTACGGGCTGACGGTTCTGCCCCACGCTCAGGGAATCGATCAGCCGGCCTTCGGCATCGTAAATGAGCGAGCTTTGCAAAAAGTTGGAGGCGGGGAGCGGCTGCGACCGGAGATAGAGATACCCGAGCAGCAGGCAGCTTGCCCCTACGAGGGCGGCCGCCGCGCAGAAGGAGGCCAGCCTGCCCGCCCGGCGCAGCCAGCGGAAAAAACGCGGGCTCCCGGCCGCGCGGCGTTCCATCTTTTCCGTTTCATGCTTCATCGCGCCTTGCCTCCTCCGGAACGGTCGTGTTTTTATCAGTATGGAAAAAGGTAGAAAAGGATATTCAGCGGCGGGCCCGGTTTGTCCGATTTCTTTTGAAAGGTCTTGTGGTAAAATGAAGGAAACAACTGCCGGAGGCATTTCGCGGCGACGGGGAGGCAGGCTATGGGTGCGTCAAAGGTATTGAAATTGGTCACGGGTTGTCTGGAGCTTTTCCTCGGCATTCCTATTCTGGGCGGGCTTTTTATTCTGGGGAGCGGGTGGCAGGTGCTGGGCTTCATGTTTATCCTTCACCTGGTTACGCTGATTGTCTGTTTGCGGGAGAGGGCCGGCGGTGCCGGGAGCGTGATCGGGATGGTCACCTCGGTGCTCGGCGTCATTCCGTTCGTGGGCATGATTCTGCACTGGGTGAGCGCGGCCGTCCTGCTGTTCAGCGGGCTAATGGGAAGCAACCGTCCGCCGCGGAGACCGACCCGCACTTATTTGCGCTGACGGAAGAAGAGAACAAAGAAGCGGCGGAGCCGGTCCCGGACCGTCCGCTTTTTTGTTTTTCGGGGCGGGTCCGGCCGCCCGTTTGCGCCGGCCGCTCTTCATCGGTAAACTGGGAGTTAAAACGCCCGCGAGCCGATAAGGAGGATACCCATGAACGGCAAAAGCCGGGTCGCCCTCCGGGTGACCAATTACAGCAGCGACGAGACGATCAGTCTTTCCTACGCGGCCGACCGTTATGTAAAAGGGGCAAATCAGTATTACCGTTATGAAGAGACGGGAGACGGGATGGGGCGCACGACCACCCTGCTGAAGATCGGCCCCGAAGAAATCCGGGTGCTTCGGCACGGGGACATCGAATCGGAGCAAACCTTCTCGGTGGGCGAGGAACGAGGCGGCTTTTACCGGACGGCACAGGGGACGATTCCCCTGATGACCCGGACAAGCCATGTTTCCGTCCGTCTGGAAGAAGGGAAGGGCACGGTGGAATGGACTTACGAGATGGAGCTCGCCGGAGAACCCGTCGGCGCGTACCGGCTGGTGGTCGAGATCATGGAGCCGGAGCCGGAAAGCTGATGAGCCGGCCGCATGACGACGGCCGCGCCGGCGCTGCCGGCGGGACCGCGCGCTCCAAAGTAATAGTTACCCGTCCGGCCTGGCAAGGGACTTCAGACAAAGCGCCGCGTTGACCTGGCCGGCGACTTGCCGCACCCGGTTCAGCGTCACGGCCGATGCGCCGCGGATCAGCGTCCGTTTGACCAGCCGGGGAGAAAGGCCGGGCTTTGCGGCCAGGATCAGAGCGATAACCCCGGCCACGTGGGACGTGGCCATCGAAGTGCCGCTGAGCTCCTGGTAGCGTCCGTTCAGCCACGTCGAGACGACCTTGTGGCCGGGCGCGTAGACATCGATCCGTTTGCCCCGGTTGCTGAACGGGGCCATTTTTTTGTTTTTGGTGGTCGCTCCGACCGCGATGACATGCCGGTACCGTGCGGGGTAATCGATGGCGTCCGCCCGCCCTTCGTTTCCGGAGGAAGCAACCACGATCAGGCCGGCCCGGTGAGCGGCGGCCAGAGTTTCTTCCAGCGCTTTGTTCGGATTTTTCATCCCGAAGCTCATGTTGACGATATCCATCCGGTTCTCCATGCACCAGCGCAGGCCGGCGACGATGTCGGAAACGAAGGCGTTGCCATTGCGGTCGAAGGCTTTGACCGCATAGATCGAGGCAGCCGGCGCGACGCCGAGCACCCCTTTCCACGCCGAAGCGGCGGCGATGGTCCCTGCGATGTGCGTCCCGTGGCCGTTGTCGTCGAGGGGCGGCCGGCTCGGCTGCAAAACGTTGTAGCCGCCTGCCGCAGCCTGCCGCAGATCAGGGTGATTGTAATCGATGCCCGTATCGATGACGGCGATCTTGACTTTTGCGCCTGCGGAGCGGGGCCAGGCGTCGGGAGCTTTTACTTCGCGAACGCCCCAGGGAATCCACGGCGTTCCCCGCTCGAGCAGAGAGGGCTGGGGCAGCACGAGGTCGGCCGGATACAGCGCCGCGCTCGCCCGCGCCGCCGGGAGCGGAACGTGCAGGCAGCCGATGGCCGCGACGGCCGCGTCCGAATCGGCGGCGGTCCGCATCGCCTCTTCCTCTGCGCTTGTGCCGGCCCGGAAGGCGTTATCGGCTGCGCCATCGGCGAAACGGCTCTCCCTCAATTGGAATCTCCCCTTCGCGGCTTAATCATGGCATATCCTATGAGGGGGCCGCGGGGTTGGACTGTGACGCCTGCCCGCCTGCCGCAAATAAACGCGCTGCTGCAAAAGCGGGGCGGCGGCGCCGGCTTGGGCCGGGCGCGGAGACACTCGTTTCTTTGGCTGATGACGGGAGGAGGAGAGCCGCCGGATGGAGCGCGCTCCCTCCCTTGCTTTTTTGCGGGAAATAGGGTTAACTATATGAATATGATGGGCCGAAATCCACCCGGAGCAAAAAGTTTGAGGGAGTGTGTTCTTATTGAACAACCAACAATATCCTCCACTGAAATTGAGCGAGGAGCAGGCGCGGGAAACGCCGATGGTCGATTTGGCATTTCAGGTGTTGAAGGCGGCCAATACGCCGTTTTACTACCGTGACCTGATGACGGAGGTCGCCAAATACAAAGGCTTCACCGACGAAGATATCCGTGGCGTCATCGCCCAGCTTTATACCGAGATCAACGTAGACGGACGCTTCGCCTGCGTCGGCAACAACCTGTGGGGCCTGAAGCGCTGGTACCCCGTGGACAACAAAGCCGAGGATGCGATGGGCGGCGGCAAGCATCCGCGCATCATCAACGAGGAAGACGACGACCTGGACGAAGAGGACACTTACCAGGAAGAAGAAGATACTTACGCCGGCGAAGAGGAAGACTTCGATACCTTTGACGAAGACCGCGAGGAAGTGACGGAGGAAGAGGAAGAGGAAGAATTCTTCCCCGACGAGGAGCTGGACGAAGAGGCCGAAGAAGCCGAGGAAACGGACGAAGCCGACGAAGAAGCGGAAGAGGACGATTTCGGAGAAGACGAAGCGGACGAAGACGAGAAATAACGCTCCCGGGCGCCTTCCTTTCCGGAAAGAAGGGGAGGGAAGGCGGGCCCGGACAACCGGGAGACCGGAGGCTGCCGGCGGGGCCGGAACCGGGCCCGCTAACTTTTCTCCAAGCCTTGACAGGGGCGCCGGCGAAAGGGTACACTATTGCTCGGGCTCGCGAATGAACGCTGAATCGAATACGGATAATGAAAAGTGCCCCGTTACTACGGGTGTCACTTTTTTGTTTTTTTTTGAGTAAGCGGGGGCTTATCAACAACCAGGGGGTTACTTTTGTGACGAAGTACATTTTTGTAACAGGCGGGGTCGTGTCGTCTCTCGGAAAGGGCATTACGGCAGCTTCCCTCGGCAGATTGCTGAAGAACCGCGGACTCAAGGTTACCATCCAGAAATTCGATCCTTATCTGAACGTCGATCCGGGAACGATGAGCCCGTACCAGCACGGTGAAGTATTTGTGACCGACGACGGAGCCGAGACGGACCTTGACCTCGGCCACTACGAACGTTTTATCGACATCAACCTGTCCAAGAACAGCAACGTGACCACGGGCAAGGTGTATTCGTCCGTCATTTCCAAGGAACGCCGCGGCGAATACCTGGGCGGAACCGTACAGGTCATTCCCCATATCACCAACGAAATCAAAGAACGGGTCTTCCGGGCCGGCCGGGAAACCCAAGCCGACGTCGTGATCACGGAAATCGGCGGAACGGTGGGCGACATTGAAAGCCTGCCTTTCCTGGAAGCGATCCGCCAGATCAAGAGCGACATCGGCCGTGAAAATGTGCTTTACATCCACGTTACGCTGATTCCTTACCTCAAGGCGGCGGGCGAGATGAAAACAAAGCCGACCCAGCACAGCGTCAAGGAGCTGCGCGGCATCGGCATCCAGCCGAACGTCATTGTGTGCCGCACGGAGAAGCCTCTGACCGAGGACATGAAGCGCAAGCTCGCTTTGTTCTGCGACATCGATCCGTCCGCCGTAATCGAGGGCATCGACGCGGACACCCTGTACGAAGTCCCGATGATGTACCGCGACCAGGGCTTGGACGAGTTTGTCGTCAACCACCTGAAGCTGGACGCCAAGCCGCTCGACCTGGCCGAATGGGAAGAAATGGTGGGCCGGATCAAGCGGCTGGAGCACCGCACGGAAATCGCCATCGTCGGCAAATACGTCGCGCTGCACGACGCTTATCTCAGCATCGTCGAAGCGCTGTCGCATGCCGGCTTCGGCATCAACACGGATGTCAAAATCCGCTGGGTGAACTCCGAAGAGATCACGGATAACAATGCCGCCGACCTTCTGGGCGGCGTGCAGGGCATTCTGGTGCCCTATGGCTTTGGGGACCGCGGCATCGAGGGCAAAATCGCGGCGATTCGTTACGCGCGCGAAAGCAAGGTGCCGTTCTTCGGCATCTGCCTCGGCATGCAGGTCGCCGTCATCGAGTACGCCCGCACCGTGGCCGGTCTGGCGGACGCGAACAGCTCCGAAATCAACCCGGCGACGCCGTATCCGGTGATCGACATCCTGCCGGAGCAAAAGGATATTGAAGACAAGGGCGGCACGATGCGCCTCGGCTTGTACCCCTGCAAGCTGGCTCCCGGCTCCCTTGCCGAGTCCTGCTACCAGGACGAGCTGGTCTATGAGCGCCACCGCCACCGGTACGAATTCAACAACCAGTTCCGCGAGCAGATCGAAGCGGCGGGTCTGCGGATTTCCGGCACATCGCCGGACGGCAGACTGGTGGAAATCGTCGAGCTTCCGGACCATCCGTGGTTCCTGGCTGTGCAGTTCCACCCGGAGTTTGCCTCCCGTCCGAACCGGCCGCAGCCGCTTTTCCGCGAATTTGTCAAAGCGGCGTTTCAGCACGGGCAGCAGCAATAAACCCGTGCCGGCCCGGCCCGCCTATTGCGGCGTGAGCGGTGCGGCGCAATGCATAAAAAATTCCACTTTTTTGCTGCGCGCAGGAAGGAAAACGAACCTCTTCGTCGAATGTAAGTTTTAGAAGAAATTTCCACCGTCGAGGAGGTTGCGTTTTGAACAAGAAAAAGCTGCTGATTGTTGACGACCAGAACGGAATCCGGGTGTTGTTGGTCGAGGTGTTTTCAAGCGAAGGCTACCAGACCTTTCAGGCGGCAAACGGCAAGAGGGCGCTGGAAATTGTTAAAGCGGAGTCTCCCGATCTGGTGCTGCTCGACATGAAGATTCCGGGTATGGACGGACTGGATATTTTGAAGCATATCAAGCAGATCGATTCCTCCATGAAAGTGATCATGATGACCGCTTACGGCGAGCTTGACATGATCAAGGAGGCGACCGATCTCGGGGCTTTGATGCATTTTACCAAACCGTTTGATATCGACGAGCTTCGGCTTGCCGTTAACCGTTACTTGAGCCCGCTGTCGGCCAGCGGACTCTGAAAAAAGATCCCGAAAGGGATCTTTTTTGGCATGGGCACCTTTTTCGTGCGAGATTTGTTTCTTTTGCTTGTCTGGGCGCTGTGTTATAATAGCAAAGTATGACTGGCGGGGAGGAATCGGCGGATTCCTCCCTGTGCGATGCACATATACGCGACCAACATTTAGGAGGAAGAAACTATGCCACTCGTTTCAATGAACGAATTCCTGCCCAAAGCCAAAGCCGGCAAATACGCCGTCGGCCAATTCAACATGAACAACCTGGAGTTCGCGCAAGCCATCACCCAAGCGGGCACCGAGCTGAAATCCCCGTTTATCTTCGGCGTCAGCGAAGGCGCGCTGAAATACATGGGAATCGAATTTACGGTTGCCCTGGCCGAAGCGGCCGCCAAGCAATCCGGTCTGCCGATTGCCCTTCACCTGGACCACGGCAGCTCGTTTGAAGTTGCAATGAAATGTATCCGCGCCGGCTTCAGCTCCGTTATGTTTGACGGCTCCCACCACCCGTACGAAGAAAACATCGCGCTGACGAAAGAAATCGTAAAAGCCGCCCGCGCCATGGGCGTATCGGTTGAAGGCGAGCTCGGAACGATCGGCGGAACGGAAGACGACATCTCCGTCGACGAAGAAAACGCCAACCTGGCGAACCCGGAAGAAGCGATCCGTTTCTACGAAGAAACCGGCGTAGACGCGCTGGCTATCGCAGTCGGCACCGCCCACGGCATGTATGCCGGCGAGCCGAAAATCCACTATGACATCATCGAGAAGGTCGCTTCCGCGATTCCGATCTCGCTCGTTCTGCACGGCGGTTCCGGCGTACCGGACGAAATGATCAAGCAAGCGATCCAATCCGGCGTAACGAAAATCAACGTCAACACCGAAAACCAAGTTGCCGGTACGGCCGCTATCCGCGAAGTCCTGAACAAGGACGCCAAAGTATACGACCCGCGCAAATACCTGGGTCCGGCTAAAGTCGCCATGGTCGAAGTCGTGAAATCCAAGATCGAACTGTTCGGCAGCGCGGGCAAAGCCTAATTCGCCTCATTGCATCAATTGACGCGTTACCGGCAATTCTTTGAGGAAACCGTCCGCCGGTTGCTCCCCTGGAGCAATCCGGACGCTTCCCGGTTGCCGGGCGCACCGTTCCCGGAGGAAAAGACATCGCATGCCCGATGTTTTTTCCTTCGGTCTTTTATCGGCGTTTTTTTGCTTTTTCGGTTTGCCCGGAACGCTCTTCAAAGTTGATTCGAGTTTGGAAGGATACGTGGACGAATGGACAAATTACTCATTGCAGGCGGCAAACCGCTCCGCGGCACCGTTTCGATCAGCGGCGCCAAGAACAGCGCCGTGGCGCTTATTCCGGCGGCCATTTTGGCCGAGTCGACCGTCGTGCTGGACAACCTTCCCGATCTAAGCGACGTCGCCATTTATTCCGAACTGCTCGAAGAGCTTGGCGCGACGGTGGAACGAAGCGGGGATCAGATGAAAATCGACCCTTCCGCTTTGCGTTCGGTTCCCTTGCCGAACGGCAACGTGAAGAAACTTCGCGCTTCCTATTACCTGATGGGCGCTTTGCTCGGCCGGTTTGGGGAAGCGGTGGTCGGATTGCCCGGCGGCTGCAATTTCGAGCCCCGTCCGATCGATCAGCATATCAAAGGGTTTGAGGCTCTGGGTGCACGGGTAAGCACTGAAGGAGGAGCCATTCACATCCGCGCCAAAGAGCTGCGCGGCACCAAAGTTTACCTCGATGTCGTAAGCGTCGGGGCGACGATTAACTTAATGCTGGCGGCCTCGCGGGCCAAAGGTGTAACCGTTATCGAAAATGCGGCCAAAGAGCCTGAAATCATAGACGTGGCGACCCTGCTCAATTCCATGGGCGCCAAAATCATCGGAGTGGGCACCGAAACGATCCGCATCGAAGGGGTGGATTCCCTTCACGGCTGCCGGCACTCCATTATTCCGGACCGGATTCAGGCCGGAACTTACATGATTGCCGCCGCGGCGACGCGCGGCGATGTCGTGGTCGACAATGTCATTCCGAAGCACCTGGAAGCCATCACGGCAAAGCTGCTGGAGATGGGCGTCCAGATAACCGAAATGGACGAAGCGCTGCGGGTGACCGGACGTCCCTCATACGAAGCGGTTGACGTGCGGGCGCTCGTGTATCCCGGCTTTGCCACCGATATTCAATCCCCGATGTGCAGTCTGCTCACCCAGGCAACCGGCACCAGCATGCTGACGGACTATGTGTTCTCCAGCCGGTTCAAGTACGTACCCGAACTGATTCGCATGGGCGCCAACATCAAGCTGGAAGGCCGGTCCGCTATTGTGACGGGCGGCGTTCTTTCCCCTGCCGCAGTGCGCGCCACCGATCTTCGGGCGGGCGCGGCGCTTGTGGTGGCGGGACTTACGGTTCCGCAGGGCGGGGTAACCGAAATCACCGGGGTCGAATACATCGACCGGGGGTATGACCGGCTGGTAGAGAACCTCGCATGTCTTGGAGCGGAAATCTGGCGGGAATAACACCAAAAAAATAATAAGCGTGGTGGTTACATGGATTTGCAGTTGGCCCAATTGGAAGAATTGAAGCTGACCGAGCTGTACAAGCTGGCGAAAACACATCAAATTCCTTATTACGGGCAAATGAAAAAGAGGGAGCTCATTTTCGCGATTCTGCGCGCCCAGGCCGAAAAAGGCGGGCTGATGTTCATGCAGGGTGTGCTGGAGATTCTGCAGGAGGGCTTCGGGTTCCTGCGCCCCATCAACTATCTCCCGAGCTCCGAAGACATCTACATCTCCGCGTCCCAAATCCGCAAATTCGACTTGCGGTCGGGAGACCTGGTTTCGGGCAAATGCCGGCCGCCGAAGGAAAACGAACGGTATTTCGGCCTTCTGCAAGTGGAGGCAGTCAACGGCGAGAAGCCGGAGACGGCCGCCGAACGGCTGCATTTCCCCGCTCTTACCCCTTTGTATCCGCAGAAAAAGATTGTTCTGGAGACGTCCCCTACCCATCTTTCGACCCGCGTGATGGATTTGCTCTGTCCGGTCGGCCTGGGCCAGCGCGGCCTGCTGGTCGCTCCTCCGAAAGCCGGGAAAACCTTGCTTTTGAAGGAAATCGCCAACAGCATTTCGACCAACTATCCGGAAATCGAGCTTTTTGTGCTGCTGATCGACGAGCGGCCGGAAGAAGTGACGGATATGCAGCGTTCGGTCAAGGGCGAGGTGGTTGCTTCGACCTTCGACGAGCTGCCCGAAAATCACATCAAGGTGGCCGAGCTGGTGCTGGAACGGGCCCAGCGTTTGGTGGAGCATAAAAAGGACGTCGTGATTTTGCTGGACAGCATCACGCGGTTGGCCCGGGCTTACAACCTGGTTGTGCCGCCGACCGGCCGGACGCTTTCCGGCGGGATCGACCCCGGGGCGTTCCATCGCCCGAAACGCTTTTTCGGCGCCGCCCGGAACATTGAGGAAGGCGGCAGCCTGACCATTCTGGCGACGGCTTTGGTGGAAACCGGGTCGCGGATGGACGATGTCATTTACGAGGAGTTTAAAGGAACGGGCAATCTGGAGCTGCATCTGGACCGGAAGCTGGCGGAGCGCCGCATATTCCCGGCGATTGACATCCGGCGGTCCGGAACGCGGCGCGAAGAAATGCTGCTGACCAAAGAGGAGCTCGACAAGATCTGGGCTTTGCGCAAGAACATGCAGGATTCCCATGAAGTGACGGACTCCTTCCTGAAGAAGCTGGCAGAAGCGAAGACCAACCAAGAATTTCTAGACATGATGGATACCGCCCCGCCCGCTCCCGTTAAACGGCCGCGTACGCCGATATCGTAAGCAAGGAGGAGAACGACACGTGAATCTGGTTTACGCCGACCCGAACGGTCAGGTGTTCGATCATCCCGAATACAAGGCGCTTGGCCGCAGCGCGGATCAAGTGGTGGAAATTCTGGATGACGAGCTGATTCCCCTGCCCGAAGGCGCGACGCTGGTCGGCTTGCCCGGCACACGGCCCGTCTGCATGGAGCCGGGGACCGGCAGCATGCTGGCTTTGCAGGAGGACAGCCAGGCGGTCGGGGCGCTTTTGCCCCAAGGCTATACGCGGCTTCTGCTGCCCGGGTATGTGAAAACGGGCAAGGACGTGGTGCTTCCGCTGTTTGGCTATACAGCCGTGGTTTGGAAAGACGGCGGGTTTTGGGTTGCCGCCCGGAAGAGCGACGATCCGTTTCCCTGGAATCCGCTTAACTGCGATCCTTCGGAGCTGGAGCGGAGCGTCAAGGCGCTCACCGGCCGTTACCCCGAGAACCGCCTCTATGAGCATTTGTCCCACTGCGCGCTCGGGTATGAATGCCTGACCGCTTCCAATACGTTTTTGCAGCGCTGGGAAGGTGCCGTTCCGGTGTCCTACTCGTGCAACGCCGGCTGCTTCGGCTGCATTTCCGAGCAGCCGGACGACAGTGCGTTCCCGTCGCCGCAAACCCGTCTGACCTTCCGCCCGACGGTGGACGAGGTGGCTCAGATTATGCTGGAGCACCTCAAGACGCCCGAAAGCATCATCAGCTTCGGACAGGGCTGTGAGGGCGAGCCGTCTACCCAGGCCCCGCTGATCATCAAGGCGATCCGCAAGGTGAGGGAGCAGACGGATCTGGGCTACATCAACATCAACACCAACGCTGGGCTGACGGATCACATTCGCGGGATCGTCGACGCCGGGCTGCAGCTGATGCGGGTCAGCACGATCAGCGCGCTGGACGAGCATTACAATGCGTATTACCGGCCGAGAGGCTACACGCTGAAAAACGTTGAGAAATCGATCCGGTACGCCGCCGACAAAGGCGTGCTGGTTTCGCTGAACTATCTGATTTTCCCCGGCGTAACCGACCGCGAAGAAGAGATGGAGGCGATGATCGGGCTGATCCGCCGCTCGGGCGTCAAGCTGGTCCAGATGCGGAACCTCAACATCGACCCGGAAAGCTACCTGAATCTTATCCCGCCGGCGCAGGGTGAAATCTACGGCATGAAGCAGATGATTTCGATTTTTCAGGACGAGCTTCCGGACGTCGCCATTGGCTCCTACTCGCATACGCCCGCCGGGCTGGAGAAAAAGCTGCGGCTGGACCGCCTGCAGTCGGCATCCGAAGCCGGCGGTGGAAAAGCTTGATTTTAGAGCCTGCTGCATGATATACTCGTTTAGTGCGTCATATAACTCTGGGTCGACATCACTGACTCAGGGCGGAAAGAGGTGAAAGAGATGAAACAAGGAATTCATCCGAACTACAACGTAACCACGGTTACCTGTGCTTGCGGCAACACTTTCGAAGCGGGCTCCGTCAAGAACAACGTCCGCGTTGAAATTTGCTCGGCTTGCCATCCGTTCTTCACCGGCAAACAGAAGTTCATCGATGCCGGCGGCCGCGTGGACAAGTTCAAAAAGAAATACGGCATCTAAGAACACCGGAACTGACAGACAAAACCTTTCCCTTGCGGAAAGGTTTTTTTGTTGCTTTGAACGGCTGGTTGCGGCGGTAACGGCCGGATTGGACCTGTATGGAGCCTCTCCTCTGAGGGCGGCAAGCAGTCTTTGCCATGCCTTGCTTATCTTGACCGCTTGGAGTATAATAAACTTTACCGTGCTAGATGGGGAGGTAGCGGCGCCCTGTAACCCGCAATCCGCTACAGCGGGATTGAATTCCTGCCAGCGGTCTTGTCGATGTAAGGTCTGACGCTTATACGAAGTGTTGACAGCCGGGTCCTTCGCAATGGATGCCCGTGAACCCGGTCAGGTCCGGAAGGAAGCAGCCGTAAGCGGGACGTTTCATGTGCCGAAGGGCAGCCTAGCTTGAGCTTACGATAAGTGTTCCGCTTGGATCGCAACGATCAATGGCAGGTGCACGGCCTTCATATTGATTACAAAACGTTTCCTTCGGGGAACGTTTTTTGCTTTTTTCCGTGAAAAGTTCAAGGAGAGCGGGGGGAAAAGCAATTTAGCAGGAAGGATATTGAAAATTTTCATAGAATGTTATGTAAGGGAAGAAATGACTGTTCTTCGACGGTGGGGGGGAAGGGTGTTGTCATCTCCGCAAAAATGGTGCATGCACGCAACCACGGAAGAAATAAACGATTTTATGGCCGGCTGCCTCCAATATGCCGTTCTCCTGACAGATCAGACCGGTATTATCACAGGCGCAAGTCCGGCATTTCGCGAATCGTTGAGCTACGGCGCACATGAGCTGATCGGTCTGCCGATACGGGAACTGGTGCAGGACTATACACCGGCGGCCGCTTCAGCTGCACCCGCTCCCGCCCTGAAGCAGACCGCATTGACGGAAAGGCATGTCAAACTGCGCACGGCACAGGGCAGCACAAAGGAGGGCCGCATGCTGGAAAAATGGCTGCTCGACCCGGAATCGCGCCCTTTTCGGATGCTGGTTTTTCCCGGGTTATCGGACTTTCCCAATCTGAATTTGCTTCAGCAGTTCGCGGGAACGTTCATGAGCGATATCAATCTGGGTGTGCTGTTGATCGACAACTCGTTTCATTTGGCCGATATCAGCGATATGGCCTGCCGTATTCTGGGGTTCCGGCGCGATGATGTGCTGGGCAAGCCGATGGAGGATATTTTTGCGGCGGTTCCGGTGGAGCACCGGCTGGTGCACCGCTCCATCCTGGACGGGGTCGTGGTGCGCAATCATGCCGTATCATGGATGAATAATCAGGAGCGCTACGAGCTTCTGCTTGACTCGAATCTGTTGAAGGACACAAGCGGGCATACGGTCGGAGCGTACATTATGTTCAAAGACGTCACCAATTTGCGCTCGCTGGAGGAACAGGTGAAACGAAGCGACCGGCTGGCGATGATCGGTCAGATTGCCGCGGGGACTGCGCATGAAATCCGAAATCCGCTTACGTCCATCAAAGGCTTTTTGCAGGTGCTCAGTCAAAGCTTCGCCGGAAAAGGAATGGAAAAGGAAGAGTCGTACACGGAAATCATGCTCACGGAAATCAACCGCATTAATGATTTGGTGAGCGAAATTTTGCTGCTTGGGAAAAGAAAGGACGTTAATTATCACGAGGTGGAAATCCAAACCACCATGAAGGAAATTTTGCCCATTATCGAGAATGAAGCGATTCTTCATGGAATCGAAGTAACATACGAGCCTGCCGCCCAGCTTCCAAAAGTGATTGCCGACCGGGAGCTGCTGAAGCAGGTTTTCCTTAACATATCCAAGAACGGCATCGAAGCCATGACGGAAGGAGGAGCGTTGACGATCACCGAACGGGCCGATACTGACGAGCGTTACGTGATTGTGGAGATCCACGATACCGGTCCGGGGATTCCCAACTTTTTGATTGACAAGATCTTCGACCCCTTTTTCACCACCAAATCGGAGGGGACCGGGCTTGGGCTCTCGGTTTGCCAGCGTATCGTTCACGACATGGGCGGTACAATCCGCGTAAGCACGAAGGGGTTCGGAACCACCTTTCTCGTTTGCATTCCTTACTCCTGACCGGGAGCGGCAAAGGCCTCTGGCAAAGAGGCTTTTTCGCATTTCCGCGGCTGGCGCGCGACGTCTGCCGTCTTGGGGAACCGGTTTATCCGAGGGGGAAACTAATGTATAATAGAAAGTATCAATACCGTTGCCACCAGACGGGCAGAGAGGGATCTATGGCGCATATAGCTTTGTATAGAAGTTGGAGGCCGCAGTCCTTCGCCGATGTCGTCGGGCAGTCCCCTATCGTTCGGACGCTGCAAAATTCGCTGCGGGAAGGCAGGCTGAGCCATGCCTACCTGTTCAGCGGTCCGCGGGGGACGGGAAAGACGTCGATGGCGAAGGTGCTGGCCAAGGCTGTGAACTGCGAGCGCGGCCCCGCCGAGGAGCCGTGCAACGAATGCGACACCTGCCGCCGCATCACCGAGGGTTCGGTGATCGACGTGCTGGAGATCGACGCCGCTTCCAACCGGGGCGTGGATGAAATCCGCGACCTGCGGGATAAAGTGAAATACGCGCCGACCGAAGTGCGGCGCAAGGTTTACATCATCGACGAAGTGCACATGCTGACCACGGAAGCGTTCAACGCCCTGTTGAAGACGCTGGAAGAACCGCCCGAGCATGTCATGTTCATCTTGGCGACTACCGAGCCGCACCGGCTCCCCGCGACGATTATTTCCCGCTGCCAGAAGTTCGACTTCCGCCGGGTAGCCGCGGAAGAGCAAACGGAGCGTTTGGCCCGGGTCGCTCAAGAAGAAGGGTTTGAAGCCGACCGGGAGGCGCTGCGCTACATCGCCAAGCTTTCCGAAGGCGGCATGCGGGATGCGATCAGTCTGCTGGATCAGATCGCTTCCTTTTCCGGCGGGCGGGTAAGCTACGAATCTGTCGTCTCGATTACCGGAGGCATGACCTCGGAGCTTTTTGCATCGCTTGCCCGGGCCGTGCTGGAGCGGGATGCCGGGCGGTGCCTGGAGATCGCCGAGGGTATGCTGCGCGACGGCAAAAGTGCCGACAAATGCGTGGAAAGCCTTCTGCTTTACTTCCGGGATCTGCTGATGATTCTGACCGTTCCGGACTCCGCCGCCGTGACCGACCGGATTCTGGATGTTCACGAATACCGCGAAATCGCATCCGGCTTTCGGCCGGAAGAGCTGTTCCGCATCATCGAAATCCTGAATCATTCGCAGTCGGAGATGAAATATGCCGCTCAGCCGCAAATCATGTTTGAGGTGGCGCTGCTGAAGCTTTGCGGAGCGGGCGGGCCGGCGGCTGCGGAAAGCGGAGCAGGCCGGCAGGCACAGGCTCCCGCAAGCGGAAGCGCTCCGGCCGACCGGCAATTGATCGGCGAGCTGAAGCGGAGAATTGAAGAGCTGGAACGCCGGATTGAAAAATGGTCGGGCGGCGCCGGATCGTCGCCCGAGCCGAACCGGGACGGGGGGGGCGGCAGAATAGAGCGCCCGCCGTCCGCCGTCCGCAGCAGTTCCGGCGGCGGAGGCGCGGGTCCGAAACGAACCGTGCGCCTGGACCGCTTTGTGGAAGCGGCGGGTTCCGATCAGCTGAAGCCGATTCTTCTGAATTGGAGCCAGGTCTTGTCCCAGGTCAAGGAACGGAAAATCACCGTCCACGCCTGGCTGATCGACGGAGAACCCGTCTCCTTCGAGTCGGAAACGGTCCTGCTGGCCTTTAAAAGCGCGATGCACCGGGAAACAACGGAGCGTCCGGCCAACCGGCAGCTGATCGAGCAGGTCATGAACGAAGTTTACGGACAGCCGTACAAGTTGGCGACCGCCCTCATGAAAGACTGGAAAGACGCGCAGCAGGAAGCAAAGGAAGCTCCGGCGCCCGAGGTGCTGCAGCTCGAACCGGAGGAACCGGATGCGCCCGATGAAGTAGTGTCGGAAGCGATTCGGCTGTTCGGGGAAGAATTGGTTCATATTAAAGAAAAATAGGAGCTGATCATAGTGAACAACATGAATCAGATGATGAAGCAGGTCAAAAAAATGCAGGAGCAAATGCTGAAGGCCCAGGAAGAGCTGGCGTCCAAAACGGTTGAAGGCACTGCCGGCGGCGGGGTAGTCACCGTAACCGTAAACGGCCAGAAAAAGGTCATGGGCGTTGTCATCAAACCGGAGGCGGTTGATCCGGACGATGTGGAAATGCTGCAGGACCTGGTGCTCGCGGCTGTTAACGATGCGATGGCCAAAGCCGAAGAACTGGCCAACAAAGACATGGGCAAACTTACCGGGGGCATGAAGATTCCCGGCTTGTTCTAAGTTTTACGCTGCCAGAGCCGGAATGGGCGAAGCGGCCGGTTGCGGGGCACGGCGAACGCCGCGTTCCCGAAAGCCGGCCGCTTCCGCTTGCTTTACCGCGGCGTTATGCCGCGCCATAATACGGATCAGGCGCCGGGCTTCTCGGGCCGTTCGCTTTTATCCATACCGAAAGAAGGGCATTCCTTGTACTATCCAGAACCGATTGCCAAGCTCATCGACGCCTTTACCCGTCTTCCCGGTATCGGGCCCAAAACGGCGGGAAGGCTTGCGTTTCAGGTGCTGCGCATGAAGGAAGAGGACGTGACGGATTTTGCGAAAGCGCTCGTAAACGTCAAACGCAACCTTCATTACTGCTCTGTTTGCTGCAACATTACGGACATTGATCCGTGCCGTATCTGCCAGGACAAGAGCCGCGACGCCTCCGTCGTCTGCGTGGTCCAGGAACCAAAGGACCTTGTGGCGATGGAGCGGACCAAAGAATTCAACGGGTATTATCATGTCCTGCATGGCGCCATTTCCCCCATGGAAGGCATTGGGCCGGACGAGATATACATTGCCGAGCTTCTCAAGCGGCTGAGCGACGAAAAGGTGCAGGAGCTGATTCTGGCCACCAACCCGAACATTGAAGGGGAGGCCACCGCCATGTATTTGTCCCGGCTGGTGAAGCCGTTCGGCCTGCGGGTCACAAGAATAGCCCACGGCTTGCCGGTGGGCGGTGATTTGGAATATGCGGATGAAGTAACGCTGACGAAAGCGCTGGAGGGGCGGAGGGAGCTGTAGCCCTCCCTTTTTTTATTACAGGAGAAAAAATTTGACGGCGGACAGAGCAGCCAGCCCCGGCAGTCCGAGCAGACCGACGATGGCGACCGTTCCTCCGTTTACGGGGAGATGAAACTGGCTTCCCGCGCCGATCCAGTTGACGGCGTACAAGGCAAGAATAGCACCGACGGCCAGGGAGGCCGCTTTAACGAGCAGAAGACGGGAGTAGCGGTTGCGGATCAGCAGCACGGTCAACAGGAGTCCCGATCCGATTAGAACGCTCCATAACGTCACGCGCATGTTTTCACCTCCCTTCGGGGGAAATATAGGGCCGCCGGATGATTACCGGATATAAAACGGGGCGTCGTTCCAATTCATCTGTTTGGCCTTTTTCAACAGCATGTCGTATTTTTTCTCCGCAGCGGCAATGGCGAAAATGACATAATCGATTTCCTCCTCCGTCACGCCGGCCCACTGCAGGTGATGATGGGCATTGTCCCACATCTGATGGACCGCGCGGATTTCCTCCAGCATCCGCAGCTTGTCCTCTTCAAGCTCACGGCTTCTCGGAGGGCTGCTTCTCCAAATTTTCATGGGATAACCTCCTGACGATTATAAAATGAAACAGACGGCCGGAGACAGCTGGGGCTCCGCCATATCATCGATGTGACGAAACGTTCCGGCTTGCTAGGATGAAAAGGAACGGTAGTTCAAGAGAAGACCCTATAAGTAGATATAAGAGCCGAAACGGGAGATTAGAACCGCTTTTCCAAAAAGATAAATATTCCAGTTGACGCGTATTGGAGGCGCATGATATATTATTCAAGTCGCTTCTGACAGCGGCGTAAACATGGTCCTTTGAAAACTGAACAACGAGTGAACAAGCAACAA
>NZ_JCAPET010000068.1:0-19709 GCF_059735245.1 Gorillibacterium sp. sgz306347 | reverse complement strand
CCGCTGCGGCCGGGCACGGGCGGGGCTGCGGGCCATAGGCGAGGCAACCCGGGCACAGCACGGTGGGACGAGCACGGGCGGGAGTAGCAGCAGGGGCAATAAGGCAGCCAAGGGGTCTCCGGCGGAAGAGCACTACTCCCTTCTGGAATAAATGCAGAACAGCACTTATTTCCCGCCGCTGCACGCTTCATTCGCGTCACAAGTGCAAAAACGCACTTATTTCCTTACAAATCTGCGAAAAGAAGCAAAAATCGAGAATTCAAGTGCCTTTTTGCATTTATTCGGGCAAAACCCTATCGTTTTACCGAAATTAGTTGCCTTTTTGCACTTATTGCTCCGATATCATGAACGGAAGGATCCTCAGAAAAAATCCCGATACTCCGCCTTGGTTGCAGAAGCTCGTCGGTGAACCGTTTCCCTCACAAGCTATCTTTCTTTTAAATGCCGCCTGTCTCGCTAGCCTCCAACCTTGAGCATCTACCGCGCCTTTCGCCTATCACCTGCCTCGCCTTCTGCCAGCCTGGCCGCCCGCCCCCCTCTCCTGCCTCGCCTTCTGCCAGCCTGGCCGCCCGCCCCCCTCTCCTGCCTCGCCTTCTGCCAGCCTGGCCGCCCGCCCCCCCTCTCCTGCCTCGC
This sequence comes from Gorillibacterium sp. sgz306347, assembly GCF_059735245.1. Lineage (NCBI taxonomy): Bacteria > Bacillati > Bacillota > Bacilli > Caryophanales > Paenibacillaceae > Gorillibacterium > Gorillibacterium sp. sgz306347. Next base: position 19,076 of record NZ_JCAPET010000068.1, on the reverse strand, counting down.
CTTCTGCCAGCCTGGCCTGCCGCCCGCCTCCCTCTGCCTGCCCTCCGCTCCCCTCCATCTCTCCAATCTCCCTTTCCTACACACTATGGCGGGACCGGTCGCTACTTCGCCGTTTTTCCATCTTTGGAGAAATGAATGCCGATGGAAGAAGAAGCCGACCTTGGATCGTAGCTGGAGGTGACGGAGCCCCACTCGTATCTATATTCCACATAAGGATAGGGATCTGTGCGCCTAACGTCGGGCACCCGGCCGAGCAACTCCAGCAGCCGGCGGTCGTGAAGCATTTTTCGGTTCATCTCCGCTTTCTCGGCCCACTCCTCCCAGGAAGAAGGAAATTCCGGACCGTCCGCCGACAGGTACGCCGTAAACAGCCGCGATCCGCCAAAACTCAGCATCAGGTGATAGGGCTGGCCGGCCAGATGGACAAGTCCCGTCGTGTACCAAACATAGCCGTTTCCCATATCCCGGCGGTCAACGTTTCGTCCGGCGTAGAACTCCGTTTTTTTCAGTTCCGTTTCCGTAAGGCCGGAATAAATGATCAGTCCCTCATCCAGCGTAAAAATACCACTGTCACAACCGGTCATTCCCTTCCGCCTCCTTTCTTTTCGGACGCTCCTTCCAGTATATCAAACATAAAAGCCCGCATAAGCTACGGGCTTTTCACAAGATTTCCTTGATCAGATAAGACCCCACCGGCTTACCGACACTCGGCATGTGGGTATCCCCCGCCTTCTCCGCACCAGCTTACCGGAGCTTCGGCATGTGGGTATCCCCGCCTCTTCCGCACCAGCTTACCGACGCTCGGCATGTGGGTATCCCCCATCTTTTCCCCACTGGCTTACCGGCGCTTCGGCATGTGGGCGTCTCCCCATCTTTTCCGCACCGGCTTACCCGCGCTTCGGCTTGTATCCGGCTCACCGCCTTTTCCGCACCGGCCTACCGCCTTTTTCGGCCTGCTTATCCGTTCGTTGCGGTCAGCCCGGCGGGCGGCTACTTTTTCAGCAGCAGGTACAGGAAGTACGGCCCGCCGATGAGCGCGACCATAATGCCCGCCGGAATGCCTGCGGGCTCGACGAGGTTGCGACCGACGGTATCGGCCAGCAGGAGCAGCCATCCGCCCATCAGCACCGCGAGCGGAATGGAATACTGATGGCGGCGCCCGATGAGCGCCTTGGCGATATGGGGAGCCATCAGGCCGATGAAGGCGATGCCTCCGGTAACGGACACCGCCGCCGCGGCAAGGGCGACCGCCGCCCCGAGCAGCAGAAGACGGTCGCGGTTGATGGGAACGCCCACTCCCGCGGCAACCTCCTCGTTCAGCGACAGCAGATTCAGGGTGTTCGCTTTGAACACCGTGTACGGCAGCAGCACGGCGAGCCAGGGCAGGAGCGCCCAGACAAACGGCCAATCTGCTCCCCAAATGTTGCCCGCCAGCCATTTGGCGATAAAATCGACTTTCCGGTGGTCGGCCGAGGAAATCAGCACAATCATCAAGCCGGAAAGGGCCAGCGCGAAGCCGACGCCGACGAGCAGGAGCTTGACGGGCTGGAGCCCTTCCTCTTTGGAATAGGAGAACAAGCAGATGAAAACGACCGTCGCCAGCGCCCCCGCAAATGCGACCAGCGGAAGCACAAATGCGAACGTCGCCGGATCGAGCGGAACAAACAGAAAAAAGGCGGCGATCGCCGCACCGGCCCCTGCGTTGATCCCCACAATGCCGGGATCGGCGAGGTCGTTCCGGGTGATGCCCTGCAGGATCGCTCCGGACAGGGCGAGGGCCATTCCCGCCAGCAGCGTAACGGCGATACACGGCAAGCGGATGGAGAACAGCACGAGGTTTTCTTTTGCGGTGCCGTGTCCGAACAGAGCCGGGAGCAGCCGGTCCAGGGACAGCGCCGAGCCGATGCTCATGCCGGCGGCGACCGTCGCCAGGATCAGCACGAGCATAACCGCAAAGACGGCGAATCGTTTTGGAGCTTTGGAGGCTTTATTCATGAGGCCGGCTTCACTCCTTTCCGCACGATGAACAAGAAGAACGGAAGCCCCAGCACGGCCATGACCGCCACGACCGGCGTTTCAAACGGCGGGTAAAGGGTGCGCCCGAGCGTGTCCGCCATCAGCATAAACGTTGCTCCCCAGACGGCCGACATCGGAAGGACCACGCGGTAATCGGTGCCGAACAGCACCCGGACCATGTGGGGAATCATCAGCCCGAGAAACGCCATGTTTCCGACGAGTGCGACCGCCGCGCCAGCCAGCAGGACAATCAGGAAGTACAAAACAGCCTTCACATACGCGGTTCGCAGGCCCAGGCCGACGGCGGCTTCTTCATTCAAGCTCAAAATCGTGAGCTGCCGGGAAAAAGCAAAGGAAACCAAGAGAGCGGCGGCAATGACGGGGCCAATCGCCTGCACCTGTCCCCACGTCGTGCCGATCAACCCCGCGGATGTCCACATCGTCACCTCTTTGGAGGTTTTAAACAAAAGGCCGATGCCGTCCGACAACGCATACAAAAAAGCGGAGACCGCCGAACCGGCCAGCACCAGCCGAAACGGGGACAGGCCGCCTTTCTTTGCTGCACCGATGCCGATTACAAGCGCCATGCCAAGGCCGGCGCCGATAAAACAAGCCGCCATAATGCCGAAATAATTCATGGCCGGCAGCACCGCCGCCGCCAGAGCCAGCGACATTTTCGCGCCGGCGGTCAGACCGAGCAAGCCGGGGTCCGCCAGCGGATTGCGCGTCAAGCCCTGCATGACCGCACCCGCCGCCGCGAGCGCGGCGCCGACCAGCACGGCGGCCGCTTCGCGCGGGTAGCGGATTTCGCGGAGCATGGCGATTTTATCGTCCCCGCCGCCCTGGCCGGACAAGACCAGCCAAAGCTCGCGCAGGGTGACATCCTTGGCGCCGAGCAGCATGGCCAGCAGAAACATGACCGCAAGCGCCGCCAGGCTGACGATTATCTTGAGGGGAACCGATCGGGACTGCCGATTTCCGCTCATGCTGCAATTCCTCCTTCAAGGTCAATGTGATAAAAGGACGCGAAGACGGCCGGGCGAAGCCTCCATTACCCCGAGGCATCCCGGCCGTCTTTACCGGCCCGCGCGCGTGCGCGGTCGCTTACTTCAGGAACCCTTCCTTGAAGATTTCCAGCAAATAGTCGAGCGTTATCGGATCGCTGTAGGTAGAAGCCTCCGTGTCAATCTCGATGACGCGGTTGTTTTTCACCGCCGGGATTTTGCTCCACGTATCCGTCTGCATGAAGGAGTTGTCCCCCGTCGCGCTTCGGCTGAGCACGATGTAGTCGCCGGCGTAATCGCTGATCACCTCTGGAGAGAGGGTGTAGTAGCCGGGCCCAAGCACGTCCGCTTTGACTTTCTCCGGCATGTTCAGCCCCATTCCCTGATACAGCAGCTCGGTGCCGCGCGCCCAGCTGTCTCCAAATACGTAGAAGCTTTTCGAGTCGGTTTCGATAACCGATACCGTCGCGTCCTCGCCGATTTTGGCCTTGATTTCATCCCCGGCCGCTTTCACCCGCTGCTCGAAATCGTCGAGCCAGGCCTGCGCTTCCTGTTCCTTGTTCAGCAGCTTGCCGATTTCGAGCTGCTGCGCCAGGTAATCCCGCTTCCCCCAGGTGTAAGCCACGGTCGGCGCGATCTCTCCCAGCGTTCCGAGATTCTTGCTGCTCGCGTCCGCTATGATCAGGTCCGGCTCCAGCTCGATGATCTTCTCGAGGTTGTCCTCGGAGACGACGGCCGCCCCGGCCAGCTTCTCGGTGAAGAGCGGATTTTTGTTCGTCCATTCGTCGACGCCGACAATCGGCACGTCGAGCGAAAGCACGTTTGGCGCGTTCGTCAGCGCGACGATGCGCTGCGGATCAGCCGGCACCTCGACCGGACCGAGCTCGGATTCATATGTACGCGTTCCGTTTCCCCCCGCCGTTTCGGCCGGAGAAGCTGCCGGCTCGCTCGCGTTCGGACTGGCGCTCGGAGACGACGCTCCACTCGGTTCCGCATCGTTTCCGCAAGCGGCGAGAGCCACGGACATCATAAGCAGGATAGGCAAAAGCAGCTTTTTATACATGGTATGCTCCTTTAAATGATAATGATTATCAATTTCATCTGTGAGTTAATATATCTTTATTTTTACAGGTTGTCAATAAAAACATAGGGTGCAAAAAAGACAGAAAAAGGCTGCCGGAGCAAGCCGGCAACCCAAACGAAAACGGTTGTTGCAACGTGAAAGCCAATGCGGATTTTCTACTCTTTTTGAGGGCCAATAATCCTAACTTTGACTTCGCCCTTAGAAGATTCGTTAAAAGCTTCTTCCAATTAAATCAGCTGACACCGGACTCCGTCCCATCTCTCGGGCCCAAACGGACAATTGGCCGGCATGATGGATTTCGTGCGCAATCATATGGCGCAGCACGTCCCCCAAGCTTGGCCCCTGCTCCTCTCCTGACGGAACTTGGTCTTTCATGGTGTCATATTCCGCCTCGCACCATTTTGTAATCAGCGGGATGATTTCCTCATGGCAGCTCGCCGAATAGTCTCTCAATTTCGCCAAGCTGGCGTAAGCTTCGAATGGAGGCTCGCCGGGGTCCGGCTTCCCCCGGAGCATCACGGTCCAACTGTACTCTACTTCGATCATATGGAATAACGTCCTGAGGATGCTGCCTTGGCCGCCTGTCCGGAGTTTCAGCAGCTCTTCCTCGTCCACAGCTTCACACCATTTCAACCAGTCTTCCCGAACCTGCCAGTTGTATTTAAAGAGCTTCAGCATATCGAATCCCTCCCTTTGGCTTCAACAAGTCCTGCTCCTCTTTTGTAGTATTCTCGCAAAACCATTGCAGTCCTGCACGCAGCACAGGACCTTTTTCGGGATGATCCGGTTCACCGCGCTGCCTGCAACGAGAAGCTTCAGAAAGACTCCTTCCGAAAAAAGAAACTCCGAAAACCCGCTGCATGCCAGGGTTTTGGAGTTTCCTTTTTTAGAGTCAAGCCTGCACGGGGCTGGTCTTTATTGCATGGATTTTTTGGAGCGTTTGGCCATGCTTCGCCTTCTCGTCATCGTCTTCTGCGTGGAGATACCATTCCACGAGCCTGTACCCGAAAACGAGAAGGATCATCTCATAGACGCAATTGTCAGCGAGAGCGGATACGCCCGCATACTCCGAAAAGCCTTTGTAATACGCGGGGACGCATCGCTGGTAGTATTCGACCATGTGATCGATATCCGCTTCGTCCGCAATCAGGCTTGCGAGATCCTCCCCCAAGTACCCCCATCCGGATGTATCCCAGTCGATGACCGCGAAATTCCCGTCGGCATAGATCAGGTTGGTCACCCAGAAGTCCCGGTGGCATAGCACGAGGGGTAATTTTTCAATGCGGGCAAGGATTTCGTCTGCATGCTCATCGATGTCGATGAGCATGTGCCGCACATGCGGCGGCAATTCGCAGTCTTCCGAGCGTATATAATCATAGACGACCGGCCATGACCGGTAATGCAGATACGTGTTCTTCATGAGATCCGCATGGCTCAGGTTGGTCAGGCTTTGGAGCACAACCGGCTGCTCCGCATACAGCCTGCCTTGATAGCGTCCCAGCTCCAGGGCGGCCTGTTCATACATGTCGCCGGTCAAGTCTAAACCGGTTACGCCCTCGAAATATTCCAGCCATAGCTGGAATTCATCTTCTTCGGTATTCATCTCGGCGTGATAACAGGCCGGCCAGCGGAAGTCATCCGAGAACGTCGTTCCCAAGTCGGATGCATACAGATCATATTCCCGGCGCCAGGAACCGGGGTCTCCGTAACGCTCCCATTTCTTCTGGACTTTCAACACGATACGGTACGGCAATTTTTCGCCCTCCGCGGTTTCGGCGATCCCCGTTACGAGGTACACCTTTCCCACAGTCCCGCCCTGTAACGGCGTCGTTTGGCAATCGGCAGAGAGAATATTCTTCTTAAAGCGTCGGCTTAAAGCATCGATCAGCGTTTTGGGATTGGTAATCATTTCTTCCACCCTCCTTTTCTCTTCGTTTGCTTGCTCCACATGGCGGTCGTTTTGTTTCGGGCTCTTTCTGTGCAGCTATAGGTTTTCAAAGACATCATGTTTTTGGGTTAGCTCCTTTTCCTGTTGTTTTTGGACGCAAAAACGCCGCGGACAAGCAGCCTCAATAGAAGCTGCTGTCACACGGCATCAGGACGCAAAAAAGATACGACCTTCATCGTATCCTGCAAACAGCAATTTTCACGAAAGGTTACTTTGGATGGCACAGCAAATAATACCGAAGTTTCCCCCGCTTTTTTTGCCTATGCCTGCTATGCAGTTTTAAGACCGAACCACCGTATAAGCAGCTGCCATTAAAACACATCCCCTTCGTGTCAGGAACTTGCTTATCGCTAAGCTATTTATAAAATATCCCATTTTGGCAAAAAGATCAACGCCTGGAAGGGCAGACCGTATTGGCCTGCTCCATCGAAACTATCAAATGACGCAGCAGCTTTCGATAATATTCCCGGGGTTACCATTTTGGAACCTCCTCGTCTTTGTCTACCGGCCGGTAATTCAACTCTAAATGAATTCATTCAAACTTTATAGACTTATATTTATTTCTGACATATACTAATCATTGAATGCGAAGTTATTTTTCTTTTTTTCACATTATACCAAAATAAAACTTATCGCATCTTACGGCCGCCGAAACCTTGGCGGCTTTTTTGCATCCTTTTCGAGTGATCGATTTATATAGGGTTCTTGCAGGCTGTTTACAGAAAAGCACAAAAAGGGCCGCGACAGTCTGCCTCCCGGCAACCTGTCGCAGCCCCCAAACCCGCGTTCGACGCGGCCTTCGGTTCTTATTCTTCTCCCGTCACCACCGGATTATCATCGTATGAAATCCAGTCGCTCCAGCTTCCGGCATACAGCTTCACGTTCGGGTACCCCGCGTCCTTGAGCGCCAGGAAATTCGGACAGGCGGTAACGCCGGAGCCGCAATAGACGATGATTTCCTTCTCCTCGTCAATGTCCGCAAAGCGCTGCCGCTGGTCCGCCGCGCTTCGCCAAAAGCCGTTCTCGTCCAAGCCGTCCTTCCAGAAGCGGTTCTGCGCCCCCGGGATGTGACCGGCGACCGGATCCATCGTTTCGCCCCGGCCCGCAAAACGGTTCGGGTCCCGCGAGTCAATGACGATCGTCTCCGTCGAACGCAGCTTGGCCAGCACCTCCTGCCGGTCGGCAAGCCAGCAGTCTTGCGGATTCGCCGCAAAACGCTGCGGCGGCCGTGCCGTCACCTCATTCGTAAGCGGGTACCCCGCCTTCTTCCAGGCCGAATACCCCCCATCCATTACAACGGCGTGGCGGTGTCCGTAATAGCGGACGAGCCACCAAAAGCGCGCCGCCATTGCCCCTCCCTGATCGTCATAAGCCACGATACGCGTGTCCGGTCCGATGCCCGCAGCGCCCAGCTTGGCGCAAAGCTCGTGCGGGTTCGGCAGCGGGTGCCGGCCGCCGTGCGGCCCGACCGGAGACGAAAGGTCCAGTTCCAAATCAAAGTAGACGGCTCCCGGCAGATGATCCACGTCATACGCCGCCCTCCCTTCCTCGGCGCATCCCAGAATAAAGCGGCAGTCGACGGTCACCACATCGGGGTGGCTCAGATGCTCTTTTACCCATTCCATGCTTACGATTGAGGACATAGGGAAACCGTTCCCTTCCTTTTCTTCTTATTATATAACGAGCGGCGCTCAATTTCAGCCCCGAAGAAAAAAGATAGACAACCCGGCGGGGCACCCGGTAAAATGGTAGAAAAAGGTCGATTGGCGGTGCTGACAATGATTGCTTGGAGAGACGATTTGAACATAGGGGTTCCGGAAGTGGACGAGCAGCATCAGGAGCTGGTGCGGATTTTAAACGAGTTTTTGAAGGCGTGCACCGAGCAGAACGGCAAGGAAAAGATCGTGGATACGCTGAATTTTTTGGTGGATTATACGGTCAAGCACTTCAAGGATGAAGAAGAACTGATGGTCGAGCACTCTTATCCGGGCTATGCGGCCCACCGCGAAGAGCACGAGCGTTTTGTGCAGGACGTCGCGGCCATCCGCGCGCAAATCGAAGAGAAAGGCCCTTCCGTGCTCGGCACCATCAAGCTGAACCGCACCCTCGTGGACTGGCTGATCAACCACATCCAGAAGGAAGACCAGCATCTCGGCACCTTCATCAAAGGACAAACGGCGTAATGGAGTTTTCGGGGATGTTCCGTTTTACCCCGATGACGGAAGCGGAAGCGCGGCGTATCGCCTCATGGCGGTACGCCGCTCCTTATGAGCGCTACAATTGGCCGGACTGGGACTGGATGGCGGCGGAGCAATATGAGCTGGCCGATCCGGCAATCCGCGAAGCGCAGTACCGATCCGTTTACGACGGCGAGGGGGGCTTGGCCGGGTATGCGCAATTTTTCCCCATGGACGGCGTAACCCGGCTCGGGCTCGGCCTGCGGCCGGATTTGTGCGGCCGGGGGCGCGGAAGCGTGCTGGCCCGAGAAGCCGCACGTGAAGCGCTTCGTCTTCGGCCCGGTTGCGAAGTCGACCTGGAGGTCCGGACGGACAATCCGCGCGCCCGCAAAGCGTACGAGAAAGCGGGCTTCGCCGTCACGGACGAATACGTGCGCCCGACGCCGACGGGAGACGCCGCTTTTTCCTGTATGGTGTACCAGGGGTAAAGCCGCGTGGGGCCGGGCGGGACAATACGCCATGCCGGCAGGCGGCGGGGGCCGGGCGAGACAATACGCCATGGCGGCAAACGGCAGGCGGCGGGGGCGGCGTGCTGGCGGTGAAGCTCAACAAGCAATTGCGGCCGATTGCCTGTGCGCCAAAGTACACGAGCTATGTGGGCATGCACGAGGCGGCACCGGACAAACATGCGGCGGGCGCGGGGGGCATGGAGTGAATTAACTTCAAGTGCTCGGCTGCATGGGCCGGAGTTTTGCTTTTTAACCAGCTTAGACTTCAATCCGGTTGCACCGGGAAATGGGCCTGCTTAAGCCACGGTTAAAATGCGGATTTTCCACATGACCAGTGTCGTTCCCGGTGAGGAACGCTGTTGGATCCTGCTCAAGCTCACTCCTGCTTCAGAATTGCCCAACATGCTGCTCAACCTTGAGAATACCCTCTGCTTCCTCAAATTTCCTTATTCTGTGGGACTCGCAAGGCGGAGCAGATGGGCTAACGGTTGCCACAGAGCCTATTTGCCCCAAAATGAGGAATTTTAAATTGTAACGGTTGCCACAGGGCTTATTTCCGTTTTTTCGCTTGATTTTGACTGATTTTTTCGAAATAAGCGCTGTGGCAACCGTTAGCCGAAAAAAAGGGCCGTTTTCGCGTGAATAAGCGCTGTGGCAACCGTTAGCCATTCTTGCCAACGAGGGCACCGCCGATAATGAAGCTCGGGGCTTGCTTTTTTAGAGCATGGCGGAGGTTAAAAAAACGGAAACCGCTCGCCTTTTTTGATAAGTTGCCCGTCGGTCGGTCTCCCCGTCTCTGGTTACTTATAGCCCCCCCATCTCTCGTGTGCTGGCCGAGTCAGCAGGGACTTTCGAATGTTGGGGCATCCTTAAAACGGAAATCACCTGGGGTTAGTGATCGATGAAGTTGCCCGTTCTCCCCATTTTCCCGTTTTCGCGGTCATCGATAACGTTCAATTTTTTTTGAAGGAGCTTTTGCGAAGGCTCTTTTTTTGCTTTTGGAGAAAAATAAGACCAAAATCCGGCGCTTTTTTGCCCAAAATAGGCCGGAAGCCGATATAGCAGCAAAATGCTTGGAAAAATCTTCTCAATCGTTGCTTTCCGAGGTAAAGGAGGGCCGCCTGCGCCAAGCAAACCTTTATCAAATCTGATACAATAAAAGGATGCCTTTGCTCTCGTGCGAGTGCAGCCGATACGGATTCATGCCTTTTCGTCCGGACCGGGACAAGAAAGTGGCGCGCACCGGAATGGCGCCGATTCGCCCGGCAAGACGATTGTCTTGGCGGCAGCCTTAAAAGTACGCTTTCGGCCAGTGTCGCAGACTTAAGCTCTACGCTTAAAGTCTGAGTTGTCTTAGCGGGTTAAGCCGCACGCTTTAAGTCTGTGTTTCTTAGCACGTTAAGCCGTACGCTTTAAGCCCGTACGCCCTTAGCGTTAACCATAAACCATACGCTGGATGTCGAAATGCCGCATGCCGAAGGAGGTGCCGCCGAATGGCGCTTGTCAAAATTCCGCTGAACCGAATCGAACATCTGGTGAAAGCCATGGAAGCCCATGCCGAAGCCGTCATTTTGGCGCGCGGCTGGAATTATTACCACCGAGGCAACGTTGGCGCCCTTGAGCTTGCCGGCGGCACAGCGCTGACGGCACTCGTGCGGGGAACCAAAACCTATGAGGTTACCCTCGACCTGGCCAATCCCGACCAAAGCAGCTGCACCTGCCCATACGGCAGCTGGTGCAAGCATATGACCGCCGTGCTGTTCAAGGCGTACTCCGCCCACAGCCGTCCGGAGCTTCTATACATCAGCCTGCAAAAAGCCGCAGGAGCCAAGGTTCGCGCGCGGGCCGCCGCGAAGCCGGCCAAAAAAACGCCCGCTGCGCTGCCCGCTCCCTCCGATTCGCCCGACGACTGGCAGCGATACTTTGAGCGCAAATTCAGCGGCTACACGCTTGGCTACCAGCAATCGATCCAGACGTTCTACAACGCCGCCGCGGAAACCTTGCTGCCTGCGGCTAAGAACTGGAAAGGTCCCGAGGCCGGGCTCTACGCCGCCCACGTTTTTCTCTTCGTGCTGCTCCGCATCGACCGCTTTCACCGGGAAGCGCGGACTTCCTACGTCAGCTATTACCATGAGCAGCAGGCACGCACGGTAGCCGCCCGCTGCCGCGAGCAGCTGGCCAAAGCGGCCCGGGGCATCGACGCGAACGAGCTCCGCCGCAAAGCGCCCGCTGCTTATGCACGGACCCGGGAGATGGTGCGCGGCATGCTGGCGGATACGAGCGAAGGGGTTTCCGAACCGCTGGACGTGTACCGGCTGCTGTGGCGGGATCTTTTTGCCCGCAGCGAAAGCATTGCGGAGGAACGCGAACGGCTGGCGCAGCCGGTTTCCGCCGCTTCCCCGGAAGCGCCGGGCGAGCCGGAAGCCTTCGGCAGCAGCCGGGTCCGGCAAACGGACATGGCGCTGCTGGCTTCCTCGTACTTTGCCTTCCTGGAGGGCGCCGACCGGGAAGCCATGGGCATGCTCGACCGCCTGCATACGCGGCGCCTCGCCGACTTCGAGCTGCTGCTGGGCGAGCTTTCCCGCTCGCAAGCCTGGGCGCGAATGATGGAATGGCTGCGCTGGCTTTTGCCGGCCGCTCCTCGCGCCAAGCAGGACGACTTTCACCGGTTTTGCCAGTTCTGGACGGAAGCGGCCAAAGAAACCGGCGCCCATGACGAATGGATCGAAGCGATCCGGGCGCTGCTTCCGCGCAGCTATCCCTACTACACCGATTACCTGATCCGCCACGGCCGCCACCGCGAGTGGATCGACCTGCAGCTGTCCATGCGGGTTTCCTCCGAAACGCTGGCAAGCCGCGATTTCAAAGCGGTGCAGGACGCCGAGCCGGCTTTGATGCTGCCGCTTTATCATCAGGCGGTGGAACGGCAAATCGCCCTCAAAAACCGCAATTCCTACAAAGAAGCGGTCCGCCTGATGAAAAAGCTCCGGGCCTGCTACCTGCAAGCCGGACGGGCGGACCGCTGGAACGTATACATCCGCCTTCTGGCGGAAAAGCATGCTCGGCTGCGCGCGCTTCAGGAAGAGCTGCTGAAAGGAAAGCTGCTGCCATGAGTGTTTTGGGAACCTATACCATCCATGCGGAGTGGCTGGAGGAAGGGGCTTTGTTCCTGTGGGGACGCCGGGGCTCCGGCCTGCTGGATGCGGATGAATTGAAGGATCAGCTGTTTGCCTGGCACGAGCCGTCCTTTTACGGCACGTTCATCGAGCGGGCCGAGCGGAACGCGCTCGCCGGGGTCAAGCTGCCGGCGCAGGAGGCGCTCGATTACTTCTGCGACACGCCGCAGCTGGCCCACGGCGGAGGCGTCTGGAGCGAGGAGGCGCGGGACCTGCGCCGGCTCGCGCCGTATTTGCGCCGCGCGCTGGCCGAAGGCCGGTTCATGCCGGACTTCGAGCAGTGGAAGCACGGGCGGCTCGGCTGGAAGCTGGACCTGCCCGGCGAAGCCCGCGGGCTGGCGGCCGGCCCGCTCGCGCGCGCATTCGCGGCGGCGCTCGCCGGCGAACGCGCCGAAAACGAGCCCCAGCTCGCGGCGGCGCTCAGCCGGCTGGCCGCCGTGCGCCCCGCCGAGCCGGGCGCCGCGGATACCCTCTGGCTCGACGAAGAAGACTGGCTGACGGCGATCGGCTGGGTCCACGACCCCAGCCCGTTCCGCGTCTGCCTCCAGCTCGCCGAGCCGGAGGGCGGGCGCGGCTGGCGCCTTGCGGTCCTGCTGCAGGACCGCGAGCGCCCGGAAGCGCTCGTGCCGGTCGACGCCGCGGGCGAGGCCGCCGGCGAGGAGCCGGTGCCTCTCGCCTGGGCCGCCGAGGCGCGGACGCGGGTGCCGCGCGAAACCGAGCGCTGGCTGCGCGCCCTGCCGAAGCTCCGGCAGGAAGACGAACCCGACCGGCTGGCGGAGGAGCTGTCCGACGAAGCGGCCTGGGAGTTTCTCACCGGCGGCGCCTTGCGGCTGGCCGAGCTGGGCGCCGCCGTGCTGCTCCCGTCCTGGTGGGAACGCGTCCGCCGGACCAAGCCGCGCCTCAAGGCGCGCGTGAAATCCTCCGTCGGCACGGCGGCGGCCGAGTCTCTGTTCGGGCTGGACAACATCCTCCGCTTCGATTGGCGGCTCGCCATCGGCTCCGCCGAGCTGACGGAGGAGGAGTTCAGCGAGCTGCTGAGCCGCAAGCAGCGGCTTTTCCGCTTCCGCGGCGAATGGGTGCAGCTGGACCCGGCCCAATTGGAGCAAATCCGCCAGGCGATGAAGCGGTCGCGCGCCCGCAAGGGCCTGACCTTCCGCGAGGCGCTGGAGCTGCATCTTCTGGGGGAAGCGCCGGCGTCGGAAGCCGCCGGGGACCTCCCTCCCGAGGAGCGGGTCATGATGGAGCTGGAGGCCGACGAAGCGCTGGGGCAGCTTTTCCGCCAATTGGAGCATAATGAAAGCATCCCGATTGCCGATACCCCGGCCGGCTTTCACGGCTCCCTGCGCCGCTATCAGACCGAAGGCGTTTCCTGGCTGCTGTTTCTGCGGAGGCTCGGGCTCGGAGGCTGTCTCGCGGACGACATGGGCCTCGGCAAAACGATCCAGTGGATTTCCTACCTCCTCAGCATCCAGGAGCAAAAGACGGAAAACCCGGACGCGTCCCCTTCGCTGCTCATCTGCCCGACCTCCGTGCTGGGCAACTGGCAAAAGGAGCTGGAACGCTTTGCGCCCTCCCTGCGCGTTCACCTGCACTACGGCCCCAACCGGCTGAAAGGAGACGCGTTCGCGGAAGGCGTCCGGGGTGCCGATCTCGTGTTGACCTCCTATACGCTGTCCCATCTGGATGAGGAGGAGCTGAGCCTCCTTTCGTGGCGTTCCATCTGCCTCGACGAAGCGCAAAACATCAAAAACGCCTACACCAAGCAGTCGTCCGCCATCCGGCGGCTGCAAGGCGCGCACCGCATCGCCATGACGGGCACGCCGATCGAAAACCGGCTGACGGAGCTGTGGTCGATTTTCGACTTTTTGAACCCCGGTTACCTCGGGCCGCTCCGGGAGTTTACGCGCAAATACGCCGGTGCCGGGGAAAAGGAAGACGAGAGGGAAGCGCTCGACCGCATCCAGAAGCTCGTCCGCCCCTTTTTGCTGCGCCGTGAAAAAAGAGATCCCGCCATCCGGCTGGACCTCCCCGACAAAACCGAAAGCAAGGTCTACGTCTCGCTTACCGCGGAGCAGGCCTCCCTGTACGAAACGTACATTCGCGACATGTTCGAACGGCTGGAGCAGCTCTCTCCGATGGAGCGGCGCGGGCTGATTCTGGCTTCGCTGACCCGGCTCAAGCAGGTATGCGACCATCCCTCCCTGCTTCTGAAGGAAGGCCGGGCCGGCTGGCGAAACCGCTCCGGGAAGCTGGAGCGTCTGCTCGACATGGTGCGCGAGCTGAGAGCCGAAGGCGACCGTTGCCTCGTGTTCACCCAGTTCGTGGAGGCGGGCCATTTGCTTGAGCAGGCCTTCCGCGAAGAGCTGGGCGAAACGGCGATGTTCCTGCATGGCGGAACGTCCAAGGCGGCCCGGGACGAAATGATCGCCCGCTTCCAGGACGAATCCCTCCCTGCCGAAGAGCAGCCGGGCATTTTCCTGCTGTCGCTGAAGGCGGGGGGCATCGGGCTCAATCTCACGGCGGCGAACCATGTGTTTCACTTCGACCGCTGGTGGAACCCCGCCGTGGAAAATCAGGCGACCGACCGGGCCTACCGGATCGGGCAGACGCGCCATGTGCAGGTGCACAAATTCGTAACCCTCGGCACGCTGGAGGAACGGATCGACGAAATGATCGAACGGAAGCTGGCGCTCAGCAGCCGGATCGTCGGGGGCAGCGAAAGCTGGATCACCGAGCTTTCCACCGACGATTTGCGCGAAGTGTTCCGGCTTCGCCGGGAATGGATCGACACCTGAGCCGCAGCCGCCGCTGGTCTCCCCTGGCCGCTATCGGCCCTGCCGGACCGGCCGGACTTGCATCCCGTTGTCCAAAAAAGGAGGAAGAGCCGCCCATGCTGGACCTGTCCTTTTATTCCCGCGACGCCTTGGAGGTGGCGGAGGAGCTGATCGGCTGCCTGTTGATCCGCCGCGCCGGCAGAGGCGTCCCTCCCCTGTCCGTCCGGCTGGCTGAAACGGAAGCCTACCGGGGAGCGGACGACCCGGCCAGCCACGCCTGGCGGGGCGTCACGCCGCGCACCCGGGTCATGTTCGGCGAAGCGGGACGTTTCTACGTTTACCTGTCGTACGGCATGCACGCCTGCGTCAACATTGTCACAAACGCTCCCGGAACTGCCGGCGCGGTACTGCTGCGCGGGGCCATCCCCGTCGAAGGGATTGACCTCATTCGCGCCAACCGCCCCGGGATCAAAGACCCGGAGCTGCTGAACGGTCCGGGCAAGCTGGCCAAGGGACTCGGGATCGGGCTGGACCGGAACGGCCATTCCCTTTTGGGAGATGGAGAGTGGCTGCTGGTCAAAGACGCTTCTCTGCCGATCCGCCGGACCGGACGCATCGGCATTTCCCGCGCCGTAGAGCGGCCATGGCGGTTTGTCGCCGACGTTCCCGAGTACCGGGCCAAATAATCGGCAAGCCCGTTCGGTTCCCGCTTCCCCGCTGCTGTCCATCCCGCCGCTCCAGCGGCGCTTTTTTTACTCCCGCACTCTTTTTTGGCAAAATGGCTCCTGCTCCTTCCTCCTTACATTTTATTCCTGCCTGTGAAAAGAAATATCAGTTTTTGTCGGTTTCTCACCTTTTTTGTCTAACATCTTCATATTTTTTCATTATTAAGCGCCGCATAACATCTGGTATAATAGTCTTAAATACCCTTGACTTATGGCGCTTGCAGGTGCAGGAGAAAGGAGTCGGCATGGCAGAAATGATGGAATTGCCGGACACCCGCCGGATAACCCGGATCGTCCTGAATGTCTATTGGGTCCTCTGGGCATGCTCCCCGCTTTTGGGACTCACCTTTTTTCTGCTTGAACCGGGCGGAAACCGAAGCTTCGATTTTCAAAGCTTTGTCTTTCCCCTTGGCTTTAATGCGGTCCTGATGCTGCTCCTCGGCCTGGTGTTCCGCACGCGCCCCCGGTACCTCCATCCTTACGCGGTTCTCGGCGCGGGCGTCCTCTGCTGCCTGAACATCACGCTCAATCAAGAGCCGTTCGGTCCGGTCATGTGGATTTTTTTGTTTCCGCTGCTCCTTTCCCTCTACTATTTCCGCAAAGCCTATACCGCCGCTACGGCCGCCGCTGTGCTGGCATCCGTTTGGCTGACATACGGGCTTGCCGGGTTTCAAGGAGCCGTCACCCTGAAGGAAATCAGCGCCTTTACCCTGTTTTTCATCGGGCTGGCGCTGCTCTTGATTATTTTTGTAGAGCGCGTCAAACTGATTACCAGCAGCCTGTCCACCGCCCTCGAGGCCAAGAGAGAGCTGATGGTGCGCAGTATTGTCATGGACAAGCTGGTCATCACCGACTCCCTGACCGGGCTCTATACCCATTCGGCTTTTCACAATTATCTGGAGGAACTGATCGACCAGCAGGCCCGCATCTCGTTTCCGATTCACCTTGCTGTAATCGACGTGGATTATTTCAAGCAGATCAACGACCAGTACGGGCACCGCGAAGGCGACTCCATTCTGGTGGAGGTTGCGGAGCGAATCCGCAAAGCCATCGAGCCCGACGATTTCGCCGCCCGCTGCGGAGGCGAGGAGTTCGCCATCCTGTTCCTCGAGAAGAGAACGGACCAGGTGTACGCCACGGTTGAAAAAATAAGGAGGCAGATCTCATCGATCACCCGCGCGGACAATCCGCATCTCAAGGTAACGGTGAGCATCGGCCTCCGCGAATACGAACCCCCGATGAACAAGGACGAATTCTTCAAGCAGACAGACGATCTGATGTATTTGGCCAAAACCAACGGCAAAAACCGGACCGTCCGGAGCGTTGCCGAATGTCAGGCCGGCCCTTGACCGCGCGGGACCGGTCTTCTTCTTTTTTCGCCGCCGTCCTTCCCGTTTTCTTTCCCTTCTTCCTTCCCCTTTTCGTAGCCCGGAACCAGCTTCCGCACTTCCTCGCCGGACAATTCTCTCCACTGCCCGACCTTCAGCCCGCCCAGCCGGATGTTGATGATCCGCACCCGCTGGAGCCGCCGCACGCGATAGCCGAAATGCGCGCACATGCGCCGGATTTGCCGGTTCAGCCCCTGGGTTAAAATGATCCGGAACGAGCGCTCGCCGGTTTTTTCCGTTTTGCAGGGAAGGGTGACGGTGCCGAGCATCGGCACGCCCTTCGCTATCCCGGTCAAAAAGTCCGCCGTGACCGGCTTGTCGACGGTGACCAGGTATTCCTTTTCATGCCGGTTTTCCACCCGCAGGATGCGGTTGACGATGTCTCCGTCGTTGGTCAGAAGAATCAGCCCTTCGGAGTCCTTGTCCAGGCGCCCGATAGGAAAAATCCGTTCCGGGTAGCCGACAAAATCGACGATATTGCCTTTTATATGGCCTTCGGTCGTGCAGGTAATGCCCACCGGTTTGTTCAGCGCCAGGTAGACGGCTTTTTTCTTGGCGCCGATCGGACGGCCGTCCACCCGCACGTCGTCCCCTTCCTCCGCCTGGCTTCCGAGCCCGGCGACCGCGCCGTTGATGGTGACGCGCCCCTCTTCAATCCACTTGTCCGCTTCCCGCCGCGAGCACACGCCGGTTTCGCTTATAAATTTGTTGATCCGCATGCCTGTTCCGCCTTTCGCCTTCCGCTTCCGCTTGCCGGATTCTCCGGGTTTGTCTTAACCATACCAGATCGTCGTAGGCGGGGAAAGCCCGCCCGGCTTGATTCACCCCGCCCGGGGCCGGGTAAAACATGAGCAGATGACAGTACCTCAAAATCAAGCGCGAAACCGCGCGGGAAAGGTGGTCGTCCTCATGTTAAAGTATCCGTTATTGTTTCTGATCATCGCGATTGTCGCGGGCATTTTCGGATTCGCGGGCATCGTCGAAGCCGCCGCCGGGATTGCAAAGGTCCTTTTCGTGCTGTTCCTTATTCTGTTCGTCGCCTCGTTCTTTATGGGCCGACGCAGCAAATCGGGCAGCCGCGGTTTTTAATCGCAGGCTCTCACAGGTTGACCAAGCGGCGGGGTTCCGCGAATCCCGCCGTTTTCTTTTTGGGTCCGCACCTGCGGTCCCGCATATTCTTCCCCTCCGGGTGGATACTACTTCCATAGACTGAAAGGAGCGTTACTTCATGTCCAGCGAACAGCAAAAACAGCAGTTTCCTCCCCAGCACCAGGAACAGCAGCCCGGGATTGAAAGCGAAATGACCCCGCAGCCGGAAACCGGCGCGGGCAGCTACAAAGGAAGCGGCAAGCTGAAAGGAAAGGTTGCCTTGATTACCGGCGGCGACAGCGGCATTGGCCGCGCGGTCGCGATTGCCTACGCGGCGGAAGGCGCCAAGGTCGCCGTCTCCTACTTGAACGAGCAGGGCGACGCCGAAGAAACCAAACGCCTCGTCGAAGCCGAAGGCGGCGAATGCCTCCTCCTTCCCGGCGACATCGGGGACGAGAACGTCTGCCGCAATTTGGTGAAGCAGACGGTCGACGCCTTCGGGGGCCTCGACATTCTGGTCAACAATGCCGCCGAGCAGCATCCTCAGGAAAGCATCGAGGACATTTCCGCCGAGCAGCTGGAGCGGACGTTCCGAACCAATATATTCGCCATGTTTTATTTGACGAAGGCCGCCCTTCCCCATCTGAAAGAGGGCGCTGCGATCATCAACACGACGTCGGTGACCGCGTACAAGGGAAGCCCGCAGCTTCTGGACTATTCGTCCACGAAGGGCGCCATTTCCGCCTTTACGTATTCGCTGTCCGGCAACCTGGCCAAGAAAAAAATCCGGGTCAACGCCGTCGCCCCCGGCCCGATCTGGACGCCGCTCATTCCCGCCACCTTCGACGAGAAGCGGACCGCCGAGCACGGCGCAAGCGTTCCGCTCGGCCGCGCGGGGCAGCCGTCGGAGCTGGCGCCGGCATACGTGTACCTCGCTTCGGCGGATTCCTCGTATGTGTCCGGCCAAGTGATTCATGTCAACGGCGGCGAGGTCGTGCACGGATAAAGCACGCTTCCGCCGCTTGATAGGCAGCCTAAAGAGGCGGTCCCAACGTCAAACATTGACTTGGGCCGCCTTTTTGATGCTGCGGCTTCCGTAACGCCGAAGGGGGCCGGAAAAAGAGTTCGAGTTCCTATTGCAGCACCCCCAAAAGCCCGCCCCGCGTTCCGCCCCCCTCCTGCTGTA
>NZ_JCAPET010000067.1:0-19944 GCF_059735245.1 Gorillibacterium sp. sgz306347 | reverse complement strand
CAGGTCGTGTAACTTAGAGGTGTCCACTTTCTTGACAGAAGAGCACTGTGCAGCTATTTGCCTTATTTCCTGAACTTCGTTGGCTTGTGCCCGCCAATTGTGATTCTCAGCCAAGAAAGCAGATAGATTGAGGGTAAACGAGACAGACGGGTAGGCACTGATGACGGGAGCCGTACAAAAATGAAGAAGATGGCGTCCCAACAGAATCACCGGCTGTAAACGGAATAATTAGCCCCCTCGCTTTTCCCCTTTACAACGATGACAAACAGAACACCCATGGTCACGAAAATGAACTGGGTTTCTCGACAAGCCAGGCGCGGAGAAGTCCGCGCGCCGTGCGCCGTCCGCCGTTTCGCCTCCCGGTTGATTCTGCGCATTGCTTTACCGTCCGGTTGATCGTTTGGCATTGCGCGCACCCTACACCTGCACCCGCTTGCCCGGCGTTCCGTTGGACGATTGGCTTCGCGCGTTTTACCCCGGTTCTTTTCGCTCCCCCCGGCTTACAAAAGTGTAAGGAAAACGCAAGGCAACGCCATGGCTCCTACTCCTTGCAGCGGTTATAGTGACGGGAGACAATCATTCGCCTCCTTCCGACGGTTCCCGTCTCGTTATAAGAGAACCGGGGAAGGAACCGGACAAGGAGACCGCCATGAAAAGCCGATTTATCTGTCTTGCGTTTGCCGCCGCACTTCTGGCCGGAGCGCTTAACGCCGAAGCTCCCGCTTCGGCAACCCCCGCAACCACGGAACCCAATACCGTCGCCCCCGAAAAAATCGACGCGTACCTGCACGCCGCAATGAAAAAAATGAACATTCCCGGCGCGGCCCTTGGCATTGTGCAGGGCGGCGAAACCGTCTATCTGAAAGGCTACGGCAAAGCAAACCCGGAAGGCGATCCGGTTACGCCGCAGACGCCGTTTGTCCTCGGCTCGACCAGCAAATCCGTGACGGCCCTTGCCATCATGCAGCTTGCCGAGCAGGGAAAGCTCCGGCTCGACGCGCCCGTCCGCGACTACCTGCCCGGCTTCCGGCTGGCGGACGAGCAGGCGGCTTCCCGCATCACGGTCCGGCAGCTGCTTCACCAGACCAGCGGCCTCTCCACCTACGATGGTCGGGAAGCGATTGTAAAAGGCGGCCATTCCATAGCCGATCACCTCAAGCGGCTGGCGGCGGTGTCGCCGGAACGGCCGGCGGGCGAAGCGTTTGCCTATTCCAACCTGAACTACAACATCCTCGGCGGTATCATTGAAGCCGTTTCGGGGCAGTCCTATGCGTCCTACGTGAACGAACACATTTTTTCACCGCTTGCCATGACCCGCAGCTTTGCTTCGTCCAACGACCCTAAGCAACACGGGCTTGCCGCCGGCTACACGCCCGTATTCGGGGTTATGACGCCGACGAAGCAGCCGGACCATTCCGGCACGGTGCCGTCCGGTTATCTGATCGCAAGCGCCGAGGACATGACCCATTACCTGCTGGCCCAGTTGAACGGCGGCCGTTACGGAAACCGGAGCGTGCTTTCGGCTGAAGGCGTCCGGCAAATGCATGCCCCGGCCGTTCCCATGGGCGATGGCGCGTCTTACGGCATGGGATGGGCGGTAAACGGGAACGTTGTGTTTCATAACGGGACGACCGAGAATACGTATTCTTTACTGGCGATGGAAGGCGATTACGGCATGGTGCTGCTGATTAACGCGAACGACTGCCTCGTCTCCTACGACGAAATCGCGGCGGGCCTCAACGGCATCCTGCACGGCGAAGCCCGTTCGGCGGAAACCCTGCCGGACAGCCGGCTTACCCACTGGGTCGCAGCCGTGTTCATGCTGGCACTCGCCCTGCTGACGGTCTGGTCTACACTCCGGCTTCGGAAGCCTTCCCCAACCCCAAAAGCGGCCAAACGGCGTCTGTGGCTGGGCGCGGCAAGCATCCTGCTGCTTCACCTTTTGCTCCCCGGGCTGCTGCTATTTGTGCTTCCGCACCTGATCCAGGCGCCGTGGTCCATTGTGTTCCTGTTCCTCCCCGGCCTCGGCCATGCGGCTTACGGACTCTGCGTGCTGCTCGTCATTTTGGGCGCCGCCAAGGGCGGGCTGCTGCTGCGCAAGCAAAAAACGGGCAGGGCCGCCCATGAAACCAACCGATAAACGCAGCGTTTCTAACAACAGCGTTTCTCACAAAAATACGGAGGCTTTCACGTCGCGTACGGCGAGGGCCTCCGTGTTTTATGTTTTGAAGCTTCCATTTCCAGCTTGCTTGTCGCTCTAACGGTTGCCAGCGAGCTTATTTTGCCGAATTCGCTCCTTTTCAAAATCTAACGGTTGCCACGGAGCTTATTTGGCATGGGAACACCCATTTCCGGTTGTTTTTAGGCAAATAAGCTCGGATACAACCATTAGAAATCAAAACCGCGCTTTTTCAGGCAAATAAGCGCTGTGGCAACCGTTAGAATTTGGGCAGCCACTTCCGGCTCACGCCCAGCATCATTCAAACCCGATCGCGAAAGCTCCCGGGTGGGAAGCGGCAACAGTCGAATGGTCACTTTTCTCTTTCGGGACTCGCATCATGTTTAGTATCATCATAGTTAGTTTTCCCCTGAAGCCTTTTCACCTCCGTTCATAGTTTGGAATCGGATCTACGGACCGAGCTGCTGCATCTGCACCCGGAAAAAATGCCTCATACCCATTCTCTCCCCTCGCTTGCCCGCAAGCTTTTTGCTACACTGGAGCTAACGAACGCCGAGACAAGGCCGGAATTTCCAACGGACGGAGGGGAAAAGATGAAGTAATCGCTCTTGCTGACCCAGTAAAAACAATGCGGTGCTTTTTTCGCATGCTTTTATCGGCAAGAAGGTTGCTTTTCTTTTCCGCTCAACCGAACATGTCCCCGCCGATCCCGTACGGGAGGGCCGGGCGCATCTCTTTTGAGGCTGCAGAAAAGAACCTTTTCTGCGGCTTTTTCATTTTCCGGAGGAGGCGAAGCACAGATGGCTTTGATCAACGTGATGAACTTGACCTTTGCCCACGAGGGCTCTTATGACAACATTTTCGAAAACGTCAGTTTTCAGATCGATACGGACTGGAAGCTCGGGTTTACGGGGCGGAACGGGCGCGGCAAAACGACCTTTCTCCACCTCCTGCTCGGCAAATACGAATACAGCGGCACCATTTCCGCGGGCGCGGATTTTGCGTATTTCCCCTACCCCGTTGAGGACAAGGAAACCGACACGCTTTCCGTGATCGAAGGGATTTACCCGGACTATGTGCATTGGGAGCTGATGCGGGAGCTGAACCTGCTTCACGTTACCGAGGACGCCCTGTACCGGCCTTTCGGGTCCTTGTCCAACGGCGAGCAGACGAAGGTGCTGCTGGCTGCTCTTTTTCTGAAGGAGGACCGGTTTCTGCTCATCGACGAACCGACCAACCACCTGGATCTGGAGGGGCGCCGGCAGGTCAGCGACTACCTCCGCAGCAAAAAAGGCTTTATTCTCGTCTCCCACGACCGGGCGTTTCTGGACCACTGCATCGACCACGTCCTGTCCATCAACAAGACCAACATCGAGATTCAAAAGGGCACCTTTTCCGACTGGTGGGAAAACAAGCGGCGGCAGGACCATTTCGAGCTGGCGGAGAACGAGAAGCTGAAAAAAGACGTCAAACGCCTCGCCGAAGCGGCCAAGCGGACGAATCAGTGGTCGCACGAGGTGGAAAAGACGAAGAACGGCACGCTGCACCACGGCTCCAAGGTGGACAAGGGGTATGTCGGCCACAAGGCGGCGAAAATGATGAAGCGCTCGAAGTCCATCGAGCAGCGCCAGCAAACCGCACTGGAGGAGAAGTCCAGGCTGCTCAAAAACATCGAAACCGCCGATAGCCTCAAAATCTCGCAGCTTCCCTACCACCGGCAGCAGCTTGCCGAGCTGGAGGACGTGTCGGTTTATTACGGGGACAAAACGGTCTGCTCCGACATCCGGTTTTCCATTGGGCAGGGCGAACGCATCGCGCTTGCAGGCCGGAACGGTTCAGGCAAATCCAGCATCTTGAAGCTGATCCTGGGGGAAGATGTTCCGCACACGGGCACGGTCCGCATCGGAAGCCAGTTGAAAATCTCCTACGTCTCGCAGGACACTTCTCATCTGCAGGGCGACCTGACCGATTTCGCGCGCGAGCATGACATTGACGAAAGCCTGTTCAAGGCGATTTTGCGGAAGCTGGATTTTGCCCGGGTTCAGTTTGAAAAAGACATCTCCTCCTACAGCGGCGGCCAGAAGAAAAAGGTGCTGCTCGCCAAAAGCCTGTGCGAAAAAGCCCATCTCCACATCTGGGACGAACCGCTGAATTTCATCGACGTGTTTTCGCGGATGCAAATCGAGGAGCTGCTGCTGGAGCATCAGCCGACGCTGCTGTTCGTTGAGCATGACCAGGCGTTTTGCGACGCCATCGCGACGAAAACGGTGGAGCTATGAAAATCATCTCATTCTATCAATAACTTACTACTGCTCTTTATGAATAGGTATAACATAATTTATGTTGTCATCACCTTTAAAGGAAATTTCCTGAATAGGGTTGATGGGTGAAAGTTGTTGTTTTGTTAGTTGACTTGCATCAAATACTATTTCACCAATAATCATTATATTGCTCTGGTTATCATAATTTATGGTTTGTTTTAGTTTGTCAAAGACAAGATTTTCACTTATTAGTTCAGCCAATTTTATGTTAACTTGCTTTTCAACTATGTGTATTTTTTGTGGATTTTCAATTTTAATTTCATAAGTTATTCTTTGTTGTTCTAATCCAGTTTGCCTAGGATCGAATGGTCCGATTGAAATTATACTACTAACAATTTTTGGATTTTTGTTCTGGGTTTTATATGAACATGCTGATACCATTACTACCACCATACAAAGGATAATAATTTTTTTCATCCCTTCACCTCTTATAAATATTATCGGTTCTAAATCCTATCCAAATATATCCTTTTATATTCACATATTTAAAAAGTAACGGCAAAATTGCCGTTACTTTTCTTAACAAAAGCTTTATTTTCTTGTCACTGGTTACCAGCTTTGTTCAACAGTAGGACGATATATATTGTTACCAACATATATCTCTGAGGAATCTCTAATACTTACAGAATCAACCGAACCGAATTGGCCTGAACTTGCAGTTATTTTTGGTCTTTCGGCATCGACCTGCCATACATTGTTCCTCGGCTGGGAGGTCCAAGAAATAGTGGACCCGTTTGGTTCAAGTTCTGGAGGGTAGGAAATATTGAAAGCCCAACCACTAAAAGAGGTTTGCTGGCTTACAACAATGGTATCTGCATACATTGGTGAAGTTCCGTACCATCGAGTTTTTGTTAATCCTGCCTCCGCCCCTTTAGCGTTTCCTACGAAAAGTGCATGATTTTCTAACCAAGAACAGAGAGTAGCTGTAGTGTTATGATAAGCATTATTGTTGGGACCAGTGTTTGCACCTACATTAACAGGTTTACAAACTTCGCTATATCGAGTACTTGATATGGATACATCTAGATTTTTTTGTGATATATAATCCTCAAAAGCTTTCTTATTTTGAACATTTCCACTAAAAGTGTGTAGAATAACCCCCTTATCTTCAATAGTAGTCAAAGTAGCTTCTTCTTCCCCTATTTTTATCTTTTCTTCTTTTATTATTTTTACATCTTCCACTTCTTTATTTGCACTCGCTGACTGTAATAAAAAATTTGTTGCAGTTAAGAAAATAACTAGAATAATGAATTTTCTCATTTTTTTCCCTCTTTCTAAAAGTAATCAAGATTAAACAGGTTAATATAGGTCAATACGCATCTGATTGTCTAAAGCAAAAAGTAGCATCGAACCTAAGAAAGAAACATCGCCAGCACTGTTGTTATTAACCAAACCATTATGATCTAAATTAGATATCAGTATTTGCCGTATTCTTTTTACAATATCATCATTAACCACCCCTTTAACGTTGAATAAACCAAACTTATAACCCTAATATCTGGATCTTTTGTTTCGATATATTCAGCAAATTCATCCTTTATACTATCTTCTATACTTTTATAATCATCAAAACCTAAAAGTTTTAGCACTCGAATTCTGTAGCAGTTTTCAATAAAATTCGGATCTTTAATGCCACTCACAAATTCGAAGATTTTATTTCTATTAATGTATTCATGTTTATTATTAATCAACTTCTGAATTTGTAATTCAAATGTTAGTTCTACAATATTTGGGTTACCAGAAGTAACAGTCGACTGTATTCTTTTATTAGATTCTTCGATAAAAATTATTTTTGATTTTTCATTGAGATTTTTATGCAACAAAAGTAATTTTAGCAAAAAGTACCTTTCCTCACTATTTAAGTTGTGAGAAAGTGCATTTTGTAAATATTTTGTATCAACTAAGTTTTGATTAATCAACATTCTATTTAACTCATCAGCCAAATAAGTTGCTACTATGTTAGAATCTCTCTCTAATAACATCGCATATCCGCACCCGACATTACTTTGTTCAATCAAACGAATAAGCTTATCTTGTTTCGGAATTTTGTAATTCATTTTTGTTATAAACTTGATTGCTATATAAGTTGGCAAGACATTAACATCGTCGTATTTAGAAATACCAAAGCCCCCATTGTTATGTTGCAACTCAGTAATCCTTATCATTAAATTCTCCTTACCGATACTTACTTTTGTATCCATAAGATTACTCAGTTCAAATATTGGATCTATTTCCAAAAGAGTTAATTCCTGACCTTCATTCACCTTGTTGATTAGAATATCAACCTTTGACTTTATTTCTGACATAAGATAATCAATGTTCAAATTTAACATACTAGATATATTTAAGAGGAGTAACAAATGACCTGCTTTTTGGAAATCAATTTCTTCATCCAAAAGTAGTTCAATTTGTTGTATTGTCCACTTTTGCAGCTTCTCTATTGTTTTCGAAGGAAGTTCTTGTTCTATATTTATGCGAATTTTAATAGCCATAAATGTAGGTAAAAGTGTATTTAATTGAAGTTCATTTTTGTCTTTCTCTTTGTAATTTCTAAAAAATACATAATTTCCATTATCGAGTTCAAATTTTTTCAAATAGTTAATAATTTTTCTTTCTTCCTTCTTTGTCAATTTCCACTTATTATTCGTTGCTAGTTCTATAAACCAATAAATTGAACTAATATTCTCCGCTCTGTCGTCATTAAATAAAACATTCTCCTGATTTTCGTTAATGTACTTACGAAGTTCACTGAGAAAGTCATTCTTGGACTTCAAACCTATCAAGTCATAAATCTCCAAAATATAGTATGTAGTATAAATATCAAAATCTTTTTTTGGTAGCGGCTTAATTACTCCTCCATCAAAATTAATAGTTTTTTTGAGATAATCTAGCGTGCCTTCGCTGTCAAATGGTTGAATGGTAGAATCCCTAAGATTGCTACATGAAGTCGTTATAATCACGATTACAATTACTATAATATTCTTTATCATCCTATATATCCCTTTTATGAAATTTAAAATTATTTTATTTCATAATGTATTTTATATACCTTTTATAACACATTTTGGTTTATCTTGTCAATATTTTTTAGGATTATGCTTCATTACTACTGTGTAAAGGAGAAATAAGATAATTATGTGACTTATTTTTATGCTGTATTTACCATTTATTTCCTTTTTTCTGTTTCATCGTCAAATACTCATGCATAACCACCCGACCTTCAGTAGGAGTTTTGTGGATAGGTGTCAAATGAGTTAAGATACAAGATTCCGGCCGTTATTAAAGGAGGGGCATCCGTTGGCCACCCGGACGGGCTTTGACCAATCCATCCAATACATAGAAGACCGTTTGCACGAGAAAATCGACATGGACGCCGCGGCGCGGGCCGGGTTTGTTTCGGTCATGCAGCTGTACCGCGATTTTTATGCCTGTACCGGCCATTCGGTGAAAGAATACATCCGCAAAAGACGGCTGTCCCAAGCGCTGCACCGGCTCAAGTTTTCGGACGCCCCGCTCGCGGAAATCGCCTACTCCTGCGGGTACAGCTCGCAGCAGGCTTTGTGCAAATACGTGAAAGCGGCCACCGGACGGACGCCTCTCGAATACAAAAACGGCGATTGCCACTTTCACTTTCCCCCCTACAAAGGCGAGGCGGTCCGGCAGGTAACCGTAGCCGCCGAGGCCATACCGAAAACCATTCGGCTCAGTTACTATCATTCTCGACTGTCGGGCATCGAGCCGCAGGCGCTGCAAGCCGTCCTCTCTCTCCTGCCCGGGTATACGGGAAGGCTCTTCGGCCGGAATGCCGAGCCGGCAGCGGACGGCCGGTTTTGCTATGAGCTGTTTCTTCCTTATGACCCCCAAACGCTGGCCAAGCTGAGAGCCGGCGGGTGCCGGGATATCTGCATATGGCCGGAAAGAATCCTGACGATAGCCAAAACCGCCGTCAAAAACGACGAGCCCGCCATCGCCGCCGCCTGGAATTATCTCTATAACCAGTGGCTCGGGGCCAGCATGTTCGCGCAGGACGAGGAGCCTCTTTTTGAAGAATACTTCCTGCGAAACGGTGCGGTGCAAAAGCTGGCGCTGCATCTCCCCGTGGCGAAACGTCCGGATTCGGAACGGATCCGTTTGATGTGCTTAGCGGAGCGGCAGTATCTGGTCTCGCGCCGGCAGGGTGCGCTGGCCGAAGAACGCGCCTCCCGCGCGGTGCTGGACTTTCTTTCCCGGCGCTTTCCCGGCAGCATCGGAGAGATTCGGGAGTTTTATGTAGAACACCGGGAAGAGGCGTTCGTTTGCGGAGTCCGGTTTGATAGTAATAGCCTTGCGCTCCCGCCCGGCTGCGGCCTTGAGCTGCTGCGGCTTGCGGCAGGCGAATACGCCGTGCTCGAGAGCGACTGCAGCGGAGACAGCAGCCGGCAGGAAGCCCGGTTGCTCTCCTGGATCGGCGAAAGCGGATTTGAGACAGACGGCAGCCCCCTCTTCACCCTTTACGAAACGGACGGACGTTACGAGCCGGAGCGGGTCAAGGCGAAAACCATGGCCAAGCTCAAGCCTGTTAAAAACGAATAATACAAGGTCCTTTTTGTGCCGCTACACTGGGAATAAAAGGAGGGAGCAGATTGCACGCGTTAAAACGGCTGATTGTAGAGGAAACACTCCGGGACTACTCGCCCAAAACGCTGCCGGACATCATCCGCCTGGTCCGGGACCTGGGCGAAGCGCAGGCGGTTGTCCATCGGGATGCGGAGCGGAAGCCGGTTTTGTTCGAAACCCGGCGGCTGATCATCCGCCGCTTTTACCCGGACGATGCCCTGGCGGTGCAGGCGCTTGCCGTCGACCGGGAGCGGTCGGAGATGAAAAACTTCGATCACCCGTGGCCGACGGAGGCGGAAGCCTGCCGGGAGGCCGCCGAGTGGTTCGCCGGCCAGGAAACCATGTGGGCGGTTTGCGTCAAACCGGATTACCGGCTGATCGGGTTCATCGCGTTTAACACCGTCGACGAAACCAATTGGCTCGATCTCGGCCATGTTTGGCACACCCGCTATCAGGAGGGCGGACTGGACACCGAGGGAATCGGGCTGATGATGCAGTACGCTTTTGAAAAGCTGGGCGTCGACGGAGTCTATGCGGGCAACCCGCTGGAATGCGAGGCCCAAATCCGGCCGCTGGTTCAGCTTGGCATGGAGGTCGCGGAGACCCGCGAGGCTTCCTTTGCCAATGACGAAATAGGGAATCCGATCCGTTTTATCGGCTGCAAAATGGTCATCGGCAGGGAAACATGGGCCGCCCTGCACGCGAGAGAAAAAAATCAACCGTAACGAGGTGCTGAAGAATGGACGCCGCAGCAAAAAAACCGATTTCCGGGCGGGCCCCCGAAGATTACAGCCCCAAAGGCAAGCCCGCCATCCTGAAATTAGCCGAGGAGATGAGCCGCTTGCCGGTCGCAAACGAAAGCTTTGTCGAGCAAGTAAATTCCTTCTGTTCCATCGTGGAACGCAAGGAAATGAAGCTGGTCGGGTACGCCCTTCCCATTACCTATGAGAGCCGGGGGTACGGGATCAATTACGGGCACGAGCACGCCAACTGCGTGGTGAATGATTCCTTTTTCGCCAAAAAGCTGATCGCCGAACAAAACCTCCAGCTCTTGGCCGGGATTGTCGGCAATCGGATGCGGGACCGGACCATTTATGCCGTTCGGACGGAGGTCAAGGGAGACGGAAATTACAAGGTCATCGTCGGCTTCGAGGTAGACGCGCTGGAGGACTTGCCCGAGTATCTGCCGGAGTACACGGAAACCGTCACCGTCCCCGCCTTTCGCTACGCGAAGCTGCGGATTAACGAAACAAACCGCGCGGACCGGGAAGGCTACGCCGAGCGGATGCACGCGGATGAGTATTTTGTGAACGCTTTTCGGCAGGACACCCCTTATGTCTTTGATTCAGCCGGCTTCGGTTTTACGACTTATGACGACACCGGCGATATTCTGACCAAATACGAGCCGGTCAAGGTGCCGCAAAATGAAGCGGAGCGGTTTGATTCCGTGCGGTTTCAAGTGGTCACATTGCCGGAGATGAAAATCGCCTGCTGCGTGGTGGCGCCCGAGGAAGACCAGTCCTCGGTCATTCCCAAATACTTCGAGGTGGAATATCAAGTGTTCGCCACGGAAGCCGCCAAGTATTATTTGCAGGATTATTACGGCTTTCCGATCGATTGCGGGGAGGGCAAATTCAGCTCTTGCTTCGGCACCCGGGTAAGCAATTTTGAAGGGCTCCCCGACTGTGTAGAGAAAATCACGCTGCCCGGCGGCATCTACGTGAGAATTTCGCAGCTGGAGGTAAACGGGGACAACCCAAGCATTCCTTACCAGGTAGCTTTCGGCGACCTCGAGGGCCTGTTCCTGTCGGCACATCCGCAGTATGAACGGGACTGGAGCCGCAAAGCGATCGCCCGCTTCCGGCAGGCGAACTGCGCGTCCGTCTTTTTCCCGCTGGCGCTAAAAGCGGACCGGGCTTGAGTACAAGCGGTATAAGCGGTACAAGCGAAAAAACGGCATAAGCGTATAGGCGAGATATACCGCCTATACGCTTATGCCACTTGTCCTATTTATACTACTTACACCGCTTGTCTCGCCTATACGTTTATAGTACTTATACCGCTTAAGTGGTATGAGTAGTCAGGGAGTGTACCGGTTTTGTTGCCGGGCTGCAAGCTGTAGCTAGTAGCGGGGGATTGCCGCCTGTACGTCTGGCCAGCAAGCAGTGACAGGTGCTATCGGGGGCCAGCTATAAACGCCACGACAGCATGCGGCGATCGGTCCTTCCAAGAACTCGAAATGTGTTAGACAGCGAGCGGCGGCGATCCGTAGTTATGAGTGCACTACCACAAACCCGCTCCCAACACAACACATCCTATCGGGAAATCGCCTTCGCAATAGCAATAAACTACCTGACGTCATGCCGCGATCGGATCTACCGGTAACCAGCTGTAACGGCCTACCAACATACGGTGAATGGTGGCTATGGGAAGCACTCTCACAAAACTCGCTTCCACCGGGACACGTCCTATCGAACCCCCACCATAAACCGCCCAACGTCATGCCGCGATCGGATCTACCGGCAACTAGCTTAAGCGGCCTACCAATATTCGGTAGATGGTGGCTATGGAGGCATTTTCACAAACCTGCTCCCAGCGCGACAGATATCTATGGACCCGCGTTGGCGCATGTCATCCTGAAAAAACGTGTCTTGTTAAACCAAATTTGTCTTTCGGGCGGGCCGTACCTCAGTAGGCAAACTTGAAATCTCCTATGATCTGCACCCATTTCGCACGCACACAATTCTAACGGTTGCCACAGCGGCTATTTGCCTCAAAATCGGCCTTTTCTAAATGTAACGGTTGCCAGCGAGCTTATTTGCCATAAAAAGTGCCCCGGAAGGCCAAAATGATGGAAATAAGCTCTGTGGCAACCGTTAAAATTCTCCAACGCTCATTTTAGCCTAAATAAGCCCTGTGGCAACCGTTAGCCGATCCGACCGCTGGCGATTCCCTGCCGGGCCTGCCTATCAGCCAGCCGAACGCCAATAATCGGTCCATTTGCCGGCGGCCAGGCAGCGCATACCTCTGACACTAGCCTATCTGTCCGTCGCCGACTGTTGGGAATTCGCCCGTGCGCCGCCCTCCCATTGCCGCCAGCCAGTAATCGGCCTTCCAAGCCAGTCGCCGTCCCACCGCTGTCAGCCAAACGGCCTTTCGAGCCAGCCGCCGTCCCACCACCGGTTGCCAGTCATCCCGGCCGGACCACCACCGGTTGCCAGTCATCCCGGCCGTCCCACCGGCGGTTGCCGGTCATCCCGGCCGGACCACCGGGCCACCGCCCCGCCGCCTCGATCGCCCTAGGGCGGCCCCACCGGTCGCCGCCGGCCAAACAAAAAAACCTTGAATGGCCCAAAGCCATCCAAGGTTTTTTGCTGCACGGGCGCTCTCGCGCGTGCCGGTTCCTCAATAGTAATCGGAGATCGGCATCCGGCTGGAGATGATCCCCTCGCTGTCGAGCTTCTTCTTCAGATACGCCTTGTCCGAAGAGATGAGCAAGCTCATCACGGCGTCCACGACGAACAGAAACGTGATGTGGTTGGACATCATCGCGCTGTTGCTGACCGACATTTTGTCGGGCACGATGATGTTCGTTTCCGCCGCTTCGGTAACGGGCGAAGAGTCGTAGCAGGTGATGGCCGCTGTCCGCGCACGGTTCATTTGGGCGGTCGAGACGGCGTCAATGATTTCCGGCGTCGAACCGGATCGGGTAAACACCACGACGGCGTCTTCCGCCGTGCACTGGGAAGCGGCGATTTTCATGGCGCGGCTGTCGCTGCTCGCTTCCGCATACAGGCCGACCAGGGCCAGCCTGTTTTTGAGCGCCATTGCCGGCAAATAGGAATCGAAGATGCCGAAGATGTGAATGCGGCGGGCATTTTTGAGCATGTCCGCCACCCTCCGCAAATCATCCTCGGCGATCATGGCGGATGTGTTTACAATGAGCTCGTTGTAGTCCAAGGCCAGCCCGTCGATCGGCGTGATCTCCCGGCGTTCCTTCTTGCGGGTTTGCATTTCGCGGTAAAACGTATCCTGGGCAATGGCGATTTTAAAATCGTTAAAGCCCTTGAACCCGATCTTTTTACAGAAGCGATTGACGCTTGTCTCCGACACGCCGATCTCATTGGCAATCGCCGTTATGGTATGCTGGGTTATAAATTCGGAATTGTTTATAACAAAGTTGCCGATCTGATTTTCACTGTAGGTGAATTTTTGTTGCAACGAAACAATTTTCGCTATAACCGCCGGTACTTGCGAAGCCATGCTCTTTCCTCCTGCATTTGCGAAAAGCCCCCGGAAAAGGTCCTTCCACTGTAAACGATTGACTCATTATACCATATAAAATCCACTCCCGCTTAATGTTGATCGCCAATGCCTTGCGTTTCCTTCGAATTCTTCCGCGCTCATGCTTTGGTTTTGCAGCAAATACAGATAATCCAGCAGGTTGGGCAGATAAGGCAGGTTCATCCTCTCTTTGCAAAAAGCGTGTGCGGCGATTTCGCTCGCCTGCAGGACGGTCGCTTTTTTGCGAAAAGGACCGATTTTTATGCTTTCCACGGAATCCAGCTGCTCATTGGTAAAGCGTCCGCTCGAATACTCCAGGAAGTGGTAGTATTCGTGCGCGAGATGAATGTCTACCATATCGTCCACCGCAAGCGGCCCGAAGGCTTCGGGAAACTCCTCTACGGCGCGGGCAAGCTGCTCCATGGAAGCCCGGTAAACCGTGATCACAGGCTCCCGCCCGGTCCAATCGATCTGGGCGCGCAGGGCGACGCGAAACGAACCGGCCGGGGCGCCTTTTATTTCAAAGCGCACCCCAGCCTGCTCCAGAAGCGTCCGAATGGACGGCCCCTTCTGCTTCGCCGCCGCCTCCCTGCCCATCGCAAGAGAACGGGAGAGGTAATAGCCGTACCGGTCCCGGCCGATTTTACGGAAGACCGGGTCCTGACTCAATACGGCAAAAGCCAGCACCTCATCGGACAGATCCAGCCCGCCGAATTTCAAAGCTCCCGCCGTTGTGCCCGATCCTCCATTTTCACAAACCGCCGCATCCGCTTTCGCCATACTCCCCCGCTCCTTCCCTGCTGTCTGTCATTCCAGCTGTTACTGATACGCCACCGCGATCAAGACTTCGTCATCGCCCAGCATTTCCGTCTCCATGTCGATGATGGACAGCAATTGCTCCTTGGTCTGCATGCCCGTCAAATCCAGCATTTTCTCCCGGAAAAAGAGGAACACCTTCGGAATGGTCGCGTTCGCATCGGAGTAGATCGTATTGTCATCCAGGAAAGCGTCGAACGACGTTTTGCGTTCCTTTTTGGCAAACTGGCCATAATGAACGTTGGCTTGCTTGAAGCGGACCACGCCCTCCCGGTCCACGACGCTGACCGAGGTTCTCTTTTTCTTGATGAGGCCAAAAAAGGATTTGCGGATCTCTTCCGTGGCGAACAAATGCCATCTGCCCGTCGCGGCGGCAAGCTTCATGGAATCAGCGGAGGCGTCCACGGAGCTTGCGGCGATCTGGCGCATGGCGTCCTCGGTTAAAGCCGCTTGCCCCAAATCCTTGGACCGAAGCTCGGTGGAGCCGGTGGCGATGGCGCGCAAAATGTTTTTCTGCGAATCGATTTCGATGGTGATCTCAACCGTTTCCTCGCTTGCGCCGGACTGCACGATTTTATCCATGATGTCGCTGCGGATTCGCTTGATATCCGCCTCTGTCGGGTTCATGACCGTTCGTTCCATTTGCTCTTTCACCATAGCCAGCGCAACCCCGATGGTCGAGACATAGGGGGCGTTGTTGGCGATTTGCCATTTCATTTTCTCTTTCTCGGCCATCGCCGGCACCAACACGGCGCCGCTGCCGCCTCCGCCCACCAGCGTAACAAAGGTGCGGTCCAGCTCGTAATCCTGAATCATCTCGTTAACGGTTTTCATAACCTTTTCGATGGCGATGTCCATGACCTGCCGCGCCGCCGCTTCCGCGGAAAATCCCAAGTAGGCGCCCAGGGCGTCCCAGGCGATACGGGCGCTCTCCATTCCGGCGTAGGCATAATCCCCTTCCGGCACATAACCGAGCAGATTGGCCGCACCGGCAAGCGTATAGGAAAATTCTTTGCCGTCCGCGCTTTTCGCGATGGCATATTCCTGCGGATCACCTTCCCGCGGGCTGACGAAAATCACCTGGGGGTCCTTCAGATCGGCCGGAGGGGCAAAGCACTCGTAAGCCTTCCCGGCAATGTGGGCGCTGCGGGGGCCGACATCCTGAATTTTGCGGTCGGCTACCCGAATCATGCTGCCTCCGGCAATCCCGAGCGTCCGGACGTCCAGCGACTGAAGATAGGTGCGGTGTCCGCCGACCTGGGCGTTCTGGATCATGACCTTCCCGTTTTTGATAACGGAAATGTCGACACTGGTGCCGCCTACCTCGAAAAAGATGCCGTCCGAGATTTTTTCATACATGAGCGCTCCGGCAACTCCGGCGGCAAGGCCCGACAGCATGGTCAGAATCGGCCGCTTGCGCACCTCGTCGATGCTCATTACGCCCCCGTCGCAGCGCATGATCATGAGCTGGGCGGCAATGTTGGCGTTTTTGACCGACTTCTCCGTCATGTTGGCGGTTTCCATCATTTTTGGAATAAGACTGGCGTTGATGACCGCCGTTCTTGTTCTTGTCCGCAGCCCGTACAGCTGGGAGATTTCATGCCCGCCGGTAGCGAAGATGCCCCTGCGGTTGGCCGCTTCCACCACGCGCAATTCGTTGGCCGGATCATCGACGCTGTAAGCCTCCGAAGCGACAATGACCTCCGCCCCCTGGCTGATCAGCTGATCCAGTGCCTGTTCAATTTGCTCATCCTTCAGATTCTTGGAATCCAGATAGGTATGATACGTTTGCAGCATTTTCCCGGGCGCCAGCTCAATGTTGCCGGGGTTCGACTCGCTGCGGGCGCTCAGGCCGTCCATCCCGGAGCCCATTCCGATAATGCCGACCTTCGCTACGTCCCCCTCCAGCAAGGCGTTGGTCGCCTGCGTCGTGCCATGGGCGATGAAAGCGACGTCTTCCGGCGCAATCCCTTTGCTTTGCAGGATCGTTTGCAGGATCTGCACAATCCCCTTGGCTACCCCGTCCTCGTCATGGTGAGTGGTCGGGATTTTCATCTTTTCAATTACTTCATAGGTGTCATTATCCAGTACCGCCGCGTCCGTAAACGTCCCGCCGACGTCAATGCCGACTCTTACTTTTCGACCCAAGGTAATCCCCCTCCTATCTTATCTCTCTGCCAAACGCACAAGTCACGAAGCCGTTTAATAGACGAGGAAAGCTCCCCATATCATGGAAATCAGGACAGCCACCATAATCCACGGCAGGGTTTTCTTCATCACTTCGTTGATATCGCTTTTTGTAAAGTCCGTCACCCAAACGTTGTGGGAGTTGGTCGGGTCGGATACGGCCTGTACGTTACTGACCACACGCAGCGCCAGCATCGCGGCGATAGGCGTCATCCCGGCGCCGACAAACAGGGCGGCGATTCCGCTGCCCAATCCCCATACGTTCAGCGGTCCGCGATAGATCGCGAGAGGAGACAGGATGGTGAAGAACAGAATGAACATCAGCGGTCCGTTAGGCAGCACCGATTCGATCAAAGGCGAGATCAGAGCGGTTACCTGCGGCGCCATAACGGAATTGACCAGCATCCCGATGCCGATCATCAGACCCAAAGCCCCGGCAACGTCCTGAATGCCTTCCACCAGGGAGCTGGACAAAATGTGAATCGGCCGTTTGGGCAAAGTAAGCAGCAAAGTGGCGATGGCGCCGATGATGACCGCCGGAACGATGTCCACCTTAAAGACAAATACGAAGACAACCGGTACAAGCGGGCTGATCAGAGCAATCGTCGGAACCTTTTTGCCTTCTCCGCCGCTCGGAGTCGACGGCATGGCCCAGGCTTTGCGGCCCCGGCCGTCCCGGCGGATGTAAAAGACGATCATGGCCATACAGATGACGATAAGCGGAGCGGCCGCCACCAGGGTATAGTCGGCGATGGTCGAGACCGGCAGGCCCAAAACGTCCACATAAACCGCCCAGTTGGAAACGTTGAACAGAGCGCCGACCCCTACGGAGCACAAAACGACGAGGGAGGCGACAAATTGGGAAATGCCCGCGGTCAGCATGATCGGAATGACGATGGTGCCGACCAGGATAACCATCCCGAGTCCGCCCGCCGCCGAGAAGATGACCGATGCCGTTACGAAAAACAGAAGAGCGATCAAAACCGGTTTGTCCCCGGCAAGCTCGGCGGCCTTCCGGATGATAGACTTGGTGATGCCTACTTTATTGAGGATTTGGCCGAACCACGCGCCGAAAATCAGCCCGGCAATCGCGGTGGACAGCCGCATCGAGCCTTGGGCCAGTACGGTGCCGCTGATCGACGCCTCTCCTGTGGCGGCCGTCCATGGCACCCCGGCAATCACGGCGAACAGAATCGCCATGCAAGGCAGGGCCAGAAGCGTCGGCAGCTTCCGGGTCATCATCAAGCCGACAAACACAACAAACACGAGCAGAATTCCAATCGCTTGTACCCACATGAGTGAAGTCATCGTAAAAGTCCCCTTCGCATTTTTAAAATAGGGAAATCAAACTTCCAGGTATGCGCCTTGCTGTTTTAAAATTTGCTGCACGCTCGAAATATCCACCTGCTGCACATCAAGATTGTGCTTCGCCGCTTCCGCAGCCGCGACTCCCCCGGCGTGACCGATGGCGCCTGTGGTAGGAGTGGTCCGGACCGCCGCCTGCGCTTCAAAGGTGGCGGACAAGCATCTCCCGATGACAATGACGTTTTTGATGTGCGGGGTGATCAGACTCCGGTAAGGGATGCTGTACATGCCGCCCCATTCCAGCTTCTGGTGCTGGGTTCCCTCGCCATCCGGACTATGAATATCAATGGGGTAACCGGAATGGGCAATGGTATCCTCAAACTTGGTTTGCGCCATCAGATCTTCCGCCGTCAGCGTGTAGATGCCTTTGATCTGCCGGGAGCCGCGAACGCCGATGGACGGGCCGGTGGACTCCACGATAGCGTTTTCAAAACCGGGAATGTATTTCCGCACAAACAGCTCCAGCTCGCGGCACTGCTTGCGGCCTTCCGTTTCGGCGCTGCTGAGGCTCCAGGCATCCGTTCCGTCATGCCCCAGAATCCGGGTTGTATTCAGGATGACTTCGCCCGGCGTGTTGGTCTCGAAGAACAAAATGTCTTCACGCGGAATCGAAATCTCGCCTTTCGCCTTCGCTTCTTTGAAGAGGCTTACAAAACCGGCGGTCGAGAGCCGCGGCGCTTTTTCGATAATCGAGGTGTCCCCTTTGTAGAGC
Source organism: Gorillibacterium sp. sgz306347 (assembly GCF_059735245.1). Taxonomy (NCBI): domain Bacteria; kingdom Bacillati; phylum Bacillota; class Bacilli; order Caryophanales; family Paenibacillaceae; genus Gorillibacterium; species Gorillibacterium sp. sgz306347. Next base: position 1,484 of record NZ_JCAPET010000067.1, on the reverse strand, counting down.
GGAAAATCCTCCGGATGCGCATGGATGTATTCCTTTACCTTGGGAATGTCCACGTTGATCATCTTCATCTTGAGCGTCATCGGCTGGGCGGCTCCGTCGCTTTCGCGCCCTTTGGTGAATTCCGCACCGGCCCGGACAGCCAAGTCCCCGTCACCCGTCGCGTCGATAAAAACTTTGGCGGTCAGCTTGCTGAGCCCGGACTTGTTGCACACTGTAATTTCCTCGATGCGGTTATCGGCCGTTTTTACCTCCGCCAGCATGGTATGATAGAGGATTTTTCCGCCACTTTCGAGTACCATAGACTCTAACTCTACCTTCATCGCTTCCGCGTCAAACGGAGTGACCGAGTAGGTGAACCCCACCGTATCAAAAATATGGCCCGGCGACTTGCCGATCTTCTTCAAGCGTTCAATCAGTTCATCGGTAAAGCCCTGGATCGCCTGCTTCTCTCCCGCGTGGAACGTCATCATAGGCCCGACTCCGTTTGCGGTAAGCGTCCCTCCCAAATACCCCTGGGATTCGACAATCAGCGTCTTCGCGCCGGTTTTGGATGCGGCCACGGCCGCCATCGTACCGGAAACTCCGCCACCCATGACAATTACATCAAATGAATGCACTTTGCAGCTCCCTCCTTATGCGAATGGAATCGTGTGTCTTAAATCTAAATTAGCAGATAAAAAACCGCCTGTAAACCTTTGTGTTTATTTTTTTCAAAAAATCCGGGTATTTTAAAAATAATTTTCACTGCGTGTTAGGGTTAGCTATTGGGAGAGAGGATAAAGTCGGAGAATGGTGCGGGAGGTAGAGGCGAAAAAACAGGAGGAAGAAGCAACCGTGGAGGAAGGAAGAGAAGAGATACCGAAAGAAAAACAGATACAGAAACTTACTAACGTGTACTCGCCATGCTTTGCGAATAGAGAGCGAAGTATCTATCCGGCGGGCTGGACGCTCCGGCTGGCTCGACGCCACTCTCTGCCGTTCGCGCGTCCTCTTCTAGCTGACTGCGTCTCTCGGCTGGCTCGACGCCACTTTCTGTTATACGCGCGTCCTCGTTTAGCTGACTGCGTCTCTCGGCTGGCTCGACACTACTTTCTGCAATATGGGGGCTCCTTTCTGACAGGTTGGGCGTTTTTTCTGGCTTTCGGACAACCGCTTCCGGTTGCTGCGTGCCCCTTCTGCTTTCTACCCGCCTCTTGATATTAGTTTTTTCATGCTCTGAGGCAAAACGGTTGCAAATCACAGGGAAAGCGCCTAGGACGAACGGGTCACGAAATGCGAATGGCATATGACGCCTTCCTCATCTCAATAATTAGAGGTTGTCGTGTCCGGGGGGGAGTGCCGAAGTGTTTAAATTACGCGAATAACGCGGAAAAGGGGGAAGCAAGCTCTCAGCTGCTGCTTGCTTGCCCCCTCCATTTTCCACCCTGAAAATAACGCAGCGTCATAGTCTGTGGTGCCCGCCAGGGCATGGGTGGCTAACGGTT
>NZ_JCAPET010000066.1:0-21314 GCF_059735245.1 Gorillibacterium sp. sgz306347 | reverse complement strand
TACATTTCCCCGGTGCGTTTTGAGCAGCGCTACTATGACCAGGTCATGTAACTTAGAGGTGTCCACTTTCTTGACAGAAGAGCACTTTGCACCTCTTTTCCTTTGTCGAAGATGATTCACTACCTGCCGCTTCCTTTCCTAACCTGGGTTGCCGAAAACCTGGCACCATGTAATGGGAAGCAGTCCGGTCGCCCCTTTATGCAGTCCAGTTGCCCCTTTATGCAGTCCGGTCGCCCTTTTATGCAGTCCGGTCGCCCTTTTATGCAGTCCGGTCGCCCTTTAAGAAGAAGCCGTTCCGCTCCATTCCAGCCGCTCATGCTCCGCCTCTCACAGAGGAGTTCCTTCCGCCATAACGTACCTAACCGTTACTAATGCAACCAACGCACCTAACCGCCACTGACGCATCTATCGCACACAACGCATCTAACGCATCTAACGCATCTAACGCACACAACGCATCTGACGCATCTGACGCATCTATCGCATCTGACGCATCTATCGCATCTGACGCATCTGACGCATCTATCGCATACAACGCACCTAACCGCCACTAACGCATCTAACGCACACAACGCATCTGACGCATCTATCGCACACAAACGCACCTAACCGCCACGTACCCATCTAACACAAAAAAACAGCCTCTGCCGGCTGGCAAAGGCTGTTTCTTGTTCGGTTCTTACAGTTTTACAACGTTTTCGGCTTGCGGGCCGCGGTTGCCTTCAACCACGTTGAATTCAACTTGTTGGCCTTCGTCGAGGGATTTGAAGCCTTCGCCAACGATGGCGCTGAAGTGTACGAATACGTCGCTGCCGCCTTCAACTTCGATGAAGCCGTAGCCTTTCTCTGCGTTGAACCATTTTACTGTACCTTGTTGCATGGGATATACCTCCACAAAATTATATTTAACATGGAACCTTTATTTTCACTGAAAAATAAAAAATTCTCACATTTCAAAAGGCTCCGATAAAGAAGAGAACCCTTGGAAATAGGAGAATTTCAGGTTTCATCTTTACAACAATTATCATTTTACCACACCCGGTTACCGAGTGCAAGCGATCATCCAGCCCAATGCAAAACTAATTTCGCATTTCAAGCGCCTAATAACAGCACAGCAAAAAAGAATGCCACCCCCCCACACAAAAAGCACCGCCCAGAGCACAAAGCTAAAGGACACCCTCATTTTTATGGAATGACCACCAAATAGGAAAAGAAAATGAAAAGCGTGAAAAATTCGGACCCCCAAACGAGCGGCATGACTCCTCCAGATAAAAGCGGTTGAACAAAACGGCGATAGACCAAGCAAAAGAAGCGCCGGCCTATCGCCTTTTTGTCTTTCGTCCAAATACATACACAAACCAAGTGGTTGAGAACACCCGGCAGTCCCCTCTATCCCTTCGGTGTTTTCGACCTGAACCGCATTTTCCTGCGATTATACAGCAATGTTACGAGTAAAAAGGACTTTTCTCCTTCATTACTGCCATTCTGCAGGATATTTTACCGTTGGCGGCCGGATTTTCGTCAAAGGACGAATAAAACTGTATTTTTGCAGCATTTTCCCTCGTGCTCATCCTGTTGGTCCGCAAAATGATGCAGAATCGCATCATATCCATGATTCCGGCACCTAGCCTTCTCAATATACAATATTTGGATGACCTTGAGAAATGTTTCCCGTCACGCATGTATCCACATGCAGCTCCTTCTCCACGCCAAACACCCTACTTCACCGCCCCCTTGGTCACCCCCTCGATAATCCAGCGCTGGGCGAACAGGTAGATGATGACCAGCGGAAGCATCGCAAGCAGATATGACGCAAACGCCAGGTTGAACTCGATGCTGAACTGCCCTTGGAAAATATACTGCACAAGCGGCAGCGTATACTGCGAAGGATCGCTCAGAATGATCAGCGGGAGCATAAAGTCGTTCCAGGTGGACAGGCACATGAGAATGCCTACCGTTGCGTTGATCGGGGCCATCAGCGGGAAAATAATCCGCCAGAACGTCCCCCAGGTGCCCGCCCCGTCCATCGTGGCGGCCTCCTCCAGCGCCTTCGGAATCGACTTGATATAGCCGACGTAGACGAAAATGTTAAACGCCAGCCCGTACACGATGTGCAGCAGCGTAAGGCCGTACTGGTGGTTCATATGAAGCGCCGTCGTCAGCTTCACCACCGGCAGCATGATAATCGTAAACGGAATAAACATCGCGCTGACAAAATAATAATACAAGCCTTTGTAAACCTTCTTCTCGTTCATGTTGCGCCCGATCGCATACGCCAGCAGCGAGGTCGTAAGCACCGTGAACACCACGGTCAGCACGGTGATCAAGGCGCTGTTGCCGAGCGCCCGGTAGAAGTTGGTTAGCCGGATGGCTTCCGCAAAGTTCTCGAAATGCAGGCCGAACGGCAGGGAAAAGATCGAATCGGCCATTTCCTCCGGCGTTTTAAGCGCAATCGATACGGTCATGTAGAGCGGGAACAGGATGACGATCGTTCCCAAGGCGACGGCGAGGTTGGCGCCCCAATTCGTTTTCGTCCGCATCAGGCATCCATCTCCCTTCTCTGGAGGAATCGGATTTGCACAAAGGAGATGACCGCAATGACCAGGAACAGCAGAACCGCGTTGGCGGTCTGGTAGGCGAATTCGCCGCCCTGGAAGCCGCCGCGGTAAATCATCAGCGAGATCGACTCCGTGGCGCGGCCCGGTCCGCCGTTGGTCAGCGCGATGATCTGGTCGAACACCATCAGGGAGTTTTTCATGGCGAGCACCATGTTAATCGTAAAGAACGGCGCGATGAGCGGAAACGTAATGTGCCGAAACTCCTGCCATTTGCTCGCCCCGTCCAGGCTGGACGCCTCGTACAGATTGGTCGGAATCGTCTGCAGCCCGGCGAGGTACAAAATCGTGTTAAACGCGATCCCCTGCCAGACGGCCACAATCACGACGCCGACCCAGGCAAGCTTCTCGTTGCCCAGCAGGTTTCCGGCGAGCGTTTCGCTCCCGAGCGCCTCTCCCCAGATCGGAAAGACGTTGGCGAACAGGTAGTTAAAGATAAACCCGACAATCAGCACGCTCAAAATATTCGGCAAAAAGTAAATCCCGCGGAAAAAGTTGCGGAACCGGATTTTCGCGTTCAGCCCGAGCGCGATCAGCAGGCTCAGCAGGTTGATCAAAATCGTCGTCGCGACGGCAAACAGGAACGTAAACCGGTAAGAGTTCCAGACGTTGCTGTCGTTCAGAAGATTGCGGTAGTTTTTAAAGCCGACAAACTCGTAGTTGGAGCCGAAGCCGTTCCAGTTCGTGAACGAATAGTAGATGCCCTGAATGGCGGGAAGCGTGTGGAAAACAAAAAACAGCACGATTCCCGGCACCACCATCCAGAAAAAAGCCAGGTTTTTTCGTTTTGCCATGCGAGTCCCTCTTTTCGTGTATGAGTGCGTCGCCTCCCGTTCGCTTACTGGCGGTCGGCGTATTTCTTCCATTCCCGGTCCAGCGTGTTCAAATAGCCGTCGATGTCCCCGTTTTGCAAAAAGGATTGAATGATCACCTGCGGCTGAATCGCGACCGGGATAAAATGGTCCGTAAAGTCCAGCACATCGCCCGCTTCCATCGCTTCTGCAATGGCGTCAAGCGCCGGGTCGTCCTGAACGACATCCTTCGCCACCGGGTAGACCGACTGCGACTCAATGTACGCCTTGGTGTTTTCGGGCCGCAGCAGAAATTCTAGAAACGCCCGTGTCTCTTCCGGGTATTTGGTGTTGCGGTCGATGGTGAGCAGCGTATCCACACCGGAGATCAGCTTGGACTCCCCCGGCTCGTCCCCGGTCGGGATGGAAAAGAACCCGAGGTCGATGTCCGGATTGGCTTTTTTGATCTCCGGGATGGCCCAAATGCCTTGAAAATACATGACCGCTTCGCCCCGCGCGAACGCCATGTTCCCGTCGGCATAGCCCATTCCGTTGCGGTTCGGATTGGCGTATTGCAGCAGCTCCAGCTGCTTCTCGGCCACTTCCCGGAACTCTCCCGCAAACGTTGCCTCTCCTGCGGCCAGGCGGTCGAAGAAATCGAGGCCGACCAGGTTGGAGCCGAGCGAATTAAACGGAACCTGGGTCGTCCAGGCGTCCTTGATCGTGAAGTAGAAGGGAACCTTTCCCGCTTCCTGTGCTTTTTGCGCCGTCGCGAGCAGCTCGTCCCACGTTTGCGGGATTTCCAGCCCCAGCTCGTCGAACAGCGTCTTGTTGTAGATAATGCCGTTGGCGTTTGCCGCGTAGGGAATGCCGTTCAGCTCTTCGCGCCCGGTATAGGTGTCGAGAATGTCGACATACACGGGGCGGAGGCGGTCGAGGAGGGGATCGTTCCGAAAGTCGGCAAAAATCTCGCTTTCCGCCAGAACCTTAAAGGTATCGTTTAATCCGAGGCCGAGGATGTCCGGCGGATCTTCCTTGAGAATGCGCGTTTTGAGAACCGTTTCGGCGTCCGGCGGGTTCACCTGAACCACCCGGATGCCGGGGTTTTCCGCGTTAAACTTGGCCGCCAGCTCGTCGAAAATCTCCTTGGCTTCGTTTTTGTTCTGAAAAAACTCCAGCTCCACCACGCCGTCCGCGCCTCCCTGCGCGCCGCAGGCGGAAAGCAGGAGCATTGCAAGCAAGCCCGTTAGAACCGATTTGGCAAGCTTCATCGCCGCCCAACCTCCCTGCTGTCAATTTCTGATGTTTTATACCCTTTCTTGCGGCTCTGGAAACGGAAAAAGACGGCCGCCCCCTTCGCGCTGACGAAGGAGACGGCCGCCTTTGGAGGCGCCGGCGCCGGATGGGCCGGGAATTTGCCGGATTATTACTGAATGCCCGCTTCCACTTCTTTCGCCATCTCGGCAACAGACAGAAGGCCGCCGCCGGACAGGTACCAGTAGTTCGGGTCAAGGTAGACGATCTTGCCGTTTTTGTACGCGTTGGTGTTCTTGACGAGGTCGTTTTCCACGACTTCCTTCGCTCCGCCCTGCGCCTGGCCGGCATCGCCCGCGACGACCGCGTCCCGGTCCACCACAAACAGGTAGTCGGGGTTTTTCTCGGCCACGTATTCGAAGGACACGCTTTGGCCGTGCGTGGATACCTCAATCTTGTCGTCCGCCGGCGCGATGCCGAATTCATCATGAATGATTCCGAAGCGCGAGCCGGGGCCGTAGGCGCTGACTTTGCCGCCGGTAACGAGAATGACCAGACCCTTTTGAGCCGGATCGGAAGCTTCCTTCACCTTGGCGATGGAATCGGACACGGCGGCCAGCTCGGCTTCGGCTTCCGCCTGCTTGCCGAAAATTTCGCCGATCGTTTTCACGTTTTCCGTGAAGGAGCCGAGGTAATCGGCTGCGTCAACGCCCATGAAGATCGTCGGAGCGATTTTGCTGAACTCCTCATAGGAGTCCTGCTGGCGGCCGGAAATGATGATCAGGTCCGGCTTCAGGGCGTTGATGCCCTCGAAATCCGGCTCCATGAGGCCGCCGGCGTTTTCGTATTTCGCGTCCTCGAATTTGGACAGGTAGCTCGGCAGGTTTTGCTTCGGCACGGCCGTCACTTCGATCCCCAGCTTGTCCAGGGTATCAAGCGTGCCGAAGTCGAAGACGACGACCTTTTGCGGATTTGCTTCGACAACCGTTTCGCCAAGCTTATGCTTGACGGTAACTTCGCCGGAGGCTGCCGACGGCTCGGCGGTCGCGGCCGGGCTTGTCGACGCGGCCGAAGAAGCGCTCGCAGCCGGGCTCGCCGAAGGGCTCGTTTCCCCGCCCGAAGCGGAATCCGTTCCGCACGCGGCGGCCGTAAAAGCGGTGAAGGTCAAGGCTAACAGAAGAGAAAGAGAACGTCTCGTTTTTTTCACAGGGGTCACCTCGTTAAAGTATGGTTTCCGCCGCCGCAGAAACGGCTTGCGGGATATGATTTCATCCGCCGGGGGCACTTGCTCCGCTTCTCGGCCTGTGCGTCCGGTTTTCGTCCGGAGCCTGACGTCGGGGGCCCTCCGCGAAAGGGCCGGACGATGGGAACGCAATCCGTAAAGCGGCGGCAAGCGGTATGGGCGGTTTCATCCGGAATTCAGGAAAAATAAATGCCGATTTTATTTCCGCCGATCGTCTCGATCGGAATCGTCATCTCGTAGACGTCCTCCAGCACGGAGGTGTCGATGATGTCGGCGGCCGGTCCCTGCTGCACAATGCGGCCCTGCTTCAATGCGACGATGTAGTCGGAATAGCAGGACGCGAAATTGATGTCGTGGATGACGATCACAATGGTTTTGCCGAGCTCCTCCGTCAGGCGGCGGAGCATCTTCATGATCTGGACGGAATGCTTCATGTCCAGGTTGTTGAGCGGCTCGTCGAGCAAGATGTATTCGGTGTCCTGCGCGATGACCATCGCCATAAACGCGCGCTGGCGCTGCCCGCCGCTCAGCTGATCGAGGTACTTGTGCGCGATGTCCGTCAGCTCCATATAACGGATCGCCTCGTCGACATGCCGCCAATCCGTCTCTTTCAGCCGCCCCTGCGAATAGGGGAACCGGCCGAAGGAAACCAGCTCGCGGATCGTGAGCCGGACGTTGATTTCGTTCGACTGCCGCAGAATCGAAATCTTCTGCGCGAGCTCACCGCTTTTGTAAGCGCCGACGGGCTTGCCGTCAATCCGGACCTCTCCTTCGTCGATGCCGGTCAGACGGCTGATGGCCGACAGCAGGGTGCTTTTGCCGGCGCCGTTCGGCCCGATGAAGGAGGTGATGCGCCCTTTCGGGATGGCGACGGACACCTCGTCGACGACCTTGACGCCGCCGTACCGCTTCGAAACGGCTTTGACTTCGATCACGCCTTGTTCCTCCTCAGCAAAAGATAGATGAAATAGACGCCCCCGGCGAAATTCACAATGACGCTGAGCGACGTGGTGAAGTCGAGCACGCGCTCCACAATCAGCTGGCCGCCCACCAGGGCGATGACGGAGATCAGAATCCCGCCCGGAATGAGCCGGGAGTGCCGGTGCGTGCGCAAAAACTCGTGCGCGATATTGGCGACGATCAGGCCGAGGAACGTAATCGGCCCGACCAGAGCGGTCGAGATGGAGACGAGCACCGCTACGACAGCCAGCAGGCGTCTGAGCGCCCGATCGTAGGGAACGCCCAGGTTGACCGCGTGCTCCCGCCCGAGCGCCAGAACATCCAGATACTTGAAGTACGGCGCGGCGAAAGCGACGGCAGCCGCCGTGCCGATGACGGACAGCAGCAGAATGTCGGCGTTGACCTTGCTGAAGCTGGCGAACATTTTCCCTTGAACAACCAGGAACTCGTTCGGATCGATCAGCACCTCCAGGAAGGTCGACACGCTTTGAAACAGGGTGCCGAATACGAGGCCGATCAGCAGCAGGAAGTACAGATTGCGTCCTTCCCCGCGAAAAAACAGTTTGTACAGAACCGCCGTAAATGCGGTCATCAGCGCGACCGAAACGAGGAAGTTGACGTTTTTGCCCGCGGCGCTCAAGGCGACGGACCCGGCCGCGTACACGACGGCGGTTTGAAACAGCATGTACAGCGAATCCAGGCCGATGATGCTGGGCGTCAAAATCCGGTTGTTGGTAATGGTCTGGAACACGATGGTCGAGAACGCGATGCACCCGCCCGTCAGCACGACGGCGAGCAGCGTCCGGGAGCGGCGGGGAAGGACGTAATCCCAGTTGCCCCCCGCCTGAATCAGCAAAAATACGGCCGCGAGCCCCAAGGCCAGACCGGCAAGCAGCCACAGCTTGGCGTTCACGTTAAGCTTCATAAGCGCTTCTCCTCATCAACAGGTAAAGGAAAATCGCGCTGCCGATCACGCCGACGGTCAAACCGATGGGAAGTTCAAACGGATAAATGACAACGCGCCCCAGAATATCGCAAAAGAGAACAAAGCTCGCACCCAGACAGGCGGTGCTCCACAGGCTTTTTTTCAGGTGATCCCCCCGGTACATCGTCACCAGATTCGGAACCACCAGCCCGAGAAAGGGCAGCATGCCGACGGTCAGCACCGTGACGGCGGAAATCAGCGAGACGATGATGAGCCCGCTGTTGACGACAAAACGGTAGTTGAGGCCGAGATTGGCGGCAAAATCCTCGCCCATCCCCGCGATGGTGAACCGGTTCGCGAACAGATACGCCGCCAGCAGCAGCGGAATGCTTATGTATAGAGCTTCATAGCGGCCCGCCATGATCATGGAGAAATCCCCTTGCAGCCAGGCGGACATGCTTTGGATCAAATCATGCTTCAGGGCGAAAAAGCCGGTGAGCGAGCTGACGACGTTACCGAACATGAGCCCGACGAGCGGAATGAAGATAGCGTCCTTGAAGCGAACCTTGTCCAGGATCTTCATGAAGAGCAGCGTCCCCGCAAGCGCAAAGACAAACGCCACGGCGATCTTGACCAGCATGCCGGCGGTCGAAAACAGCAGCATCGAGACCAGCACGCCCATCCGGGCCGAATCCATGGTGCCCGCCGTGGTCGGCGAGACAAATTTGTTGCGGGCGAGCTGCTGCATGATCAAGCCTGCGACGCTGATGCTCATGCCCGAGATCAGAATGCTGATCAAGCGCGGCACCCGGCTGATCAAAAACACCTGCAGCTGATCGTCCGTAAGCCGAAACAAATCGAGCGGCGAAATATCCTTGACGCCGACGAAAAGCGAGACGCAGGAAAGAATCGCAAGCGCCGGAAGCAGATAACGGTTTTTCATGACTCTCCTTTGGCGGCTAAACATAATCTTTTGATAATGAGAATCATTATCACTTTAATGCCTATCATACCCGCCGCCTTCTTCGGGTGTCAACCTTTTTTCACCAAAGACGCCGTCTTTTTAAGGCAGATTGCTGATGAGCGGACGGCCGCCGAACGTACAATAGTCACTGATTATCCCAATCGCGGAATGAATATATAGAGGATGATGCAGGCGGAACTAACTTCCTCTTCTCCTTTTCGGCGAAGGAAGCGGGGGATGGAAAAATAGAAGATACGTATTGCCGTGGCGGTCGCCGGAGGCGAGTGCAAAAGGAATCCTCGTTTTACACTTGCTCACGCTTTAGAGCTGCCAGCGGCAGCTCTAACTGTTCGGCGGTTGTGCTAATTGCTCGGCGGTTGGGTTAACTGCTCAGCGGTTGCGCTAACTGCTCGGTGGTTGCGCTAACTGCTCAGCGGTTGCGCTAACTGCTCGGCGGTTGTGCTAACTCCTTATCGGTTACGCTTACTGCTCGGCGGTTGCGCTAACGGTTGCCACAGAGGCTATTTGCCCCAAAAAGAGGCGTTTCGAAATCTAACGGTTGCCACGAAGCTTATTTTCGATTTTTTGCTTGATTTCGACCGATTTTTGCAAAATAAGCGCTGTGGCAACCGTTAGCGTAAAAAAAGGACGGTTTTGACGCGAATAAGCCCTGTGGCAACCGTTAGCCTTTCGCTTCTTCCTGAGTGCACACATAATTTGAGTTTGATCTGTGTGGCGGGCAAAGAAAATAGGCCGTCAAACAGAGAAGTCCGAATGTGCCTCTCTCCTCCGGATTCATTCCCTCAGGAGTGCTCCCTTTTCTCAGGTTCGTGTTGCGGTGCAATCTTAAAAAGGGAGCCGTCAGATTGCAAACCAAAACGGCCATCCGCTGTGGATGGCGTTTCGTCCGCCGCTGCTGGCGCTGCCCGTGCGCCTGCCCGGCGGTCCGCCGCTGCTTGCGCTGCCCGCGCATCCGCCAGGCGGTCTCGTCGCCGCTGGCGCTGCCCGTGCGGCCTGCCCGGCGGTCCGCCGCCGCTGGCGCTGCCCGCGCGCCTGCGCAAGGGACCGCCGTCCCGCCGCGGGTACGCAGTGCTAAAGCTTGGTGCGGCGCAAGATCTGGTTTGTCACTTCGGAGAAGAGCAGCCCGAGGGCGATTGCCCCCGACATCATCAGCGCCTTAGACGCGTACGGCCCAGCGGCCGCGTAGTCGCCCTCGACCATGGACCGCATCGCATCGAACGCCAATGCGCCCGGGACCAGCGGAATAATGCCCGAGACGCTGAACACGATAATCGGCGTCTTGAACAGCCGGGCGAAGACCTGGCTGATGACCGTAACGGCAAACGCGCCTGCCAGCGTAGCCACGACCGCGTCGTAGCCCGCCTCGACCAGAGAAATGTACATCGCCCAGCCGATCATGCCAACGAACCCGCATTGCACCAGGGAGCGCAGAGGGACGTGAAACAGGATCGCAAACGAGGCGGACGCGATATAGCTGGTAATCAGATGAACGAGCATGGAAAAGCTCCTTTACTGAAATGAAAAAATAATGGTGATCCCGGTTCCGATCGCGGCCGCCGTCAACAGCGCTTCCGCCCCTTTGGAAATGCCCGAGACCAGGTGGCCGGCCATCAGGTCGCGCACCGCGTTGGTGATCAGAAGCCCGGGAACAAGCGGCATAACCGCCCCGATGATGATCAGATCGGCCTCCTCGCCGAGGCCCGTCTGGACAAAGAAAAACGCGGCCGCTCCGACCAGAAAAGCAGCCAGAAGCTCAGCGAAAAATTTGATCGGCACCAGCCGGTGAACAAATACGGAGCAGGCAAAGCCGAGCCCCCCCGCCGCAAAAGCAGGCAGAAAATCGGGCCAGCCGCCGCCGAACATCATCAGAAAACAGCCGCTTGTCAATGCGGCCGCCGCGATTTGGACCGCAAGCGGATACGCCATGCGGCCTTTTTCCACCGCCCTCAGCTCGTCCGCGGCCCGCTCGGGGGGCAGCTCTCCGCTGCTGATGCGGCGGGAGATGGCATTGACCGCCATCACCTTGTTCAGATTGGTGGAGCGCTCCGATATGCGGACCAGCCGCGCCGGGTCCGCCTCGCTGGTGGAAAACATGATCGCGGTCGGCGTCACATAACAGTGCGCGAGTACGATACCGAACGAAGCCGCAATCCGCGACATCGTGTCTTCGACCCGGTACGTCTCCGCGCCGTTTTGCAGCATGAGCTTGCCGGCCAGGAGACACAGCTCGATAATCCGGTACTCTTCTTCCCGGCCCGGCTCCGCCGCTCGGCCCGCAGCCTCCACACACCCGGCCGCTTCCGTTCCGTTTTCCAATCCGCCCGGCTCCGGCGCAAGCCCGTGAAGCCTGTCCGGCGGGTTTGCGCCGTCCCCTGCTGCTTTTCTACCTTGTTTCATGTCCCGCGGGTTCGCGCCGTCCCCTGCTGCTTTTCTACCTTGTTTTGTGTCCGGCGTCATTCGCCGGCTGTCGTTTCGACCCATTCCTTTTGGCACCACCGGTTTGTCCGTTTGCTTTGAGTATACCGCAAAACGGGACGAAATAGAGGACGACCTTTGATCCAGTTTCTTTGACAATGATAATCATTCTCATATAGAATAAAAACAGTTTCGCACTTCTGTTCTCAATTTCTCAATTTCTCAATTTCTCAATCAATTTCGTTTTCAGGAGGGTGCCGGATGCTGGTAATGTTTCGCAAGATGGTCGTGACGGAAGGCTCCGCGGAAAAAGTGGTGGAGCATTTTTTGAAGCAAGGAGCGGTTGAACAAGCGCCCGGCTTTGTCGATGCCAGCGTTTTTGTCAAAAAACGGAGCAAAGGCCAGGACGAGCTGATGATCCAGGTCCGCTGGGAGTCCGAGGACCATTGGAAGCAGTGGGAAAAAAGCGACGCGCATCTCGAGGGACATCGCAAGCAAAGAGAGGCGGGCAAGCCGGAGCATATCCTCAGCGTGGAAGTCGGCCTCTATGAGCTCCGGGGCGTCAAGTCTCCCCGTCCGGAATGAATCCGCGGTGAAAACTGTCGTATACCCGGCTTCAAAACAATCCAAAAACGGAGGCGAATGGACCGCGGTCCACTCGCCTCCGTTTGCTTGTTCGGCTTCTAGCTTACCCGTTCAAAATCGCCTCAATCTTGGACAGCTCGTCCGCCGTGAAGGCCAGGTTTTGAGCGGCTTCCACCGCGTCCTCGATCTGGCCGACCTTGCTGGCGCCGATCAAAGCGGACGTCACTCTTCCCCCGCGAAGCACCCAGGACAGCGCCATCTGGGACAGCTTTTGCCCGCGTTCCATGGCATGCTCGTTCAGCTTGCGCACCTTTTCCATACGGTCTTCGGTAAGCGCTTCGGGCCGCAGGAACGTGCCGCTTTTGCCAGCCCGGGAATCGGCCGGAATGTCTTTCAGGTAGCGGTCCGTCAGGATGCCCTGCGCCAGCGGCGAAAAGGCGATGCTGCCGATCTTTTCCTTGTCGAGCGCGTCCAGCCAGCCTTCGGCTTCGGCACGGCGGTCGAACATCGAATAAGGGAATTGGTGAATCAGGCACGGCGTTCCGAGCTCGCGCAGGATTGCCGCCGCGCGTTCGGTCTGCTCGGCCGAATAGTTGGAGATGCCGATGTACAGCGCTTTGCCCTGGCGAACCAGCTGATCCAGCGCCCCCATCGTTTCTTCAAGCGGCGTTTCGGGATCGAACCGGTGGTGATAGAAAATATCCACGTAATCCAGCCCCATCCGTTTCAGGCTTTGGTCCAGACTGGATACCAGGTATTTGCGGGAGCCCCAATCCCCGTACGGTCCCGGCCACATGTAATAGCCCGCTTTGGTGGAGATGACCAGCTCGTCCCGGTACGGCTTCAGGTCGTGGCGGAGCATGCGGCCGAAGTTTTCCTCCGCCGAGCCCGGAGGCGGTCCGTAGTTGTTCGCAAGGTCCAGGTGGGTGATCCCCAGATCAAACGCCCGGCGTACCATGGCGCGTCCATTCTCATAGGTATCCACACCGCCGAAGTTGTGCCAAAGCCCCAGGGAAATGGCCGGCAGCTTCAGCCCGCTGGCCCCGCACCGGAAATACTTTATGGATTCGTATCTGTTCTCGTTGGCCGAATAAGTCAAGGTTGCACCCTCCTTTTTCGATTGGCTTGCCTTCCTAGTATACCATCCGCTCCCGCCGGGAGGCATATCGCGATGTCCGTTCCCTATAGCATAATGTCTGATTCCCGGTAATAATATGCGCCCTCCGCTTTTTCGCCTCACAATCCACCCCGCAAATGCCGTTATTATAAAGTAGAGTGTCGCCCCGCTTACATCCGAGGCCGGCCCGTCCCGAGCGCCGAATCGCACCGAGACGGACCGCCTTTCTGTCTTTCCACCACCTCCTTGCTAGGGGACGATCAATGTGAAGATTCGCCGTAGGGTCATTTTATTTATCACGCTGCTGCTTTTGTTCGGGGCCTCGCTCGCCCTTGCCGGGTTGGACCGGATTCTGCTGGACCGCTTCGACCGGATGGACGGGGAAGTGCTGCGTTCGTCGGTCGAACGCGTTCAGTTTGCGCTGGAGGAAGACCGGCACAGCTTTGTGGATCACATGCGCGTGCAGGCTTCGCTTACCGAAACGTTAGGGACGCTGCGCAAGCTTTCTTCCAATTCCTCCGTAAGCGCCTATTTTTTAAAACGGATGCAGACGGCTACCGGCACTGGAGACGGACTGGACATGGTCGCCCTCGCGGATACAGAGGGGAACTTGTACGGACAAGCCCGGACGGGAGGGCTTCTGGAACCGCTCACGGACGATTGGAGACGGCTGCTGGTCAGCGAAGGCGGGTGGCTGCTGCGTCCCGCGGTCCCGCAAGAGCCTTATTCCGGTTTGGTGCTGCTCGGAGGGGAACCTTTTCAGCTTGTTTCCTATCCGATCGTTTCATCCGGCTCGGACCGGCATGTCGAAGGCGCTTTTCTGGCGGCCCGTGCGCTGGACCGCAAGCTGATGACGCTCCATGGAACGGATCGCAAGTCCCAGGTTTCCTTGTATCCGGCCGATGCGGACGCCCCTCTCCCCTCCGCGGACGGGGAACCCGATTATGCCACCTTGCCGGACAACCGGATTTCAGCGCGTCTTGCGATCCGGGACATCGTCGGCCGGTCTTCCATTATTCTGGAGGTCGAACAAAACCGTGCGCTCTACGAGAACGGCAAAAAGGCGGTTTCCATGTTCGGCGCCCTGCTTCTGGGCGGCGGCGTTCTGCTGGCGGTGCTGATTATCCTTTACTTGAACCGGGCCATCCTGTTCCGGATCGGCAATCTGGTCCAGGAAATCCGGCAGATCGGCCGGAAGCAGGATTTTACCATCCGCATTCCCGCAACGGGCAATGACGAATTTGCCGATCTTGAGAACGAATTTAACCGGATGATGGGGTCGTTGGAAAAAGCGCAGGAAAAGCTGCGGGAACAGGCTGAAATCGATCCCCTTACCAAGCTGCCAAACCGCAACCGGCTGTACCGGCAAGTAGAAGCCGAGATGGAGGCTGCCCGGGAAGGCTCCCGGTTTCTGGCGCTGCTGCTGGTCAATTTTGATTTTTTCAAGCGCGTGAACGATTTGCGCGGCCACGAGATCGGCGACGATCTGCTGAAGGAGGGCGCACGCCGGATCGTCGCCTCCATCGGCAAACGGGATGCGGCCGCCCGTCTCGGAAGCGACGAGTTCGCCGTTATGCTGGCCAATCTGAAAAGCGTGGAAGAGGCGGAAAAGGAAATCAACTACATTCGCAGGACGCTTCAGGACCCCTATCTGCTGCGCGGGCATCTGCTGCACGTGACGACAAGCATTGGCGCCAGCCTTTTTCCTTATCACGGCCTGGAAGCCCAAAGCCTGCTTAAGCGGGCCGATCTGGCGATGCAGCGGATCAAGGAGACGGGCCGCAACCGCATGCTGATTTATTCGGATCAGCTGGAGATGAAGGAAGGCCGCCGCCGGCTGCTGGAGGAGCATCTCGACAATGCGGTCGAACGCGGCGAGTTCACCGTCCACTACCAGCCGATCGTCTCGACCGAAACGCTGGCGGTGGAACGGCTGGAGGCCCTGATCCGGTGGAGCAGCCCGGCCGTCGGCCCGGTTTCCCCGGCAGAGTTCATTCCGCTGGCCGAGTCCAGCGGCACCATCACCAAGATCGGCAATTGGGTCATCCGCCGGGTGCTTTCCGATCTTCGCCGCCTGAGCGACCGCGGTCTCGCCATGAAGGCCGCCATCAACGTGTCCGTCATCCAGCTGGAGCAGGACGGCTTTAGCGGCCATCTGCTGCATGCGCTGCGGGAATTCCGCATTCCGCCGGAAAACGTGGAGCTGGAGATTACGGAAAGCGTCTTTATGTCCGGCGAAAAGGCGGCCGCCCAGCTTCAGCTGCTCCGCGAAGGAGGCATCCGCGTTGCGCTGGACGACTTCGGCACCGGCTTCTCTTCTCTGAGCTATCTCCGGCGCTTCCCGGTGGACACGGTGAAGATCGACCGCTCCTTTATTTCCGGCGACGAGCTGTCGGCCTCCGACCGGACTTTGGTGAAGGCGATCGTCGAGCTCGTCCACAATCTGGGGCTGCGGGTGGTCGCCGAGGGAGTGGAGGACCAGGCGCAGCATGAGTTTCTGCGCGCGGTCGGCTGCGACCACATCCAGGGCTACTACATCAGCCCGCCGCTGAACGCGGAGCAGACGGACCGGTACTTTAATCTTCCGCCGGATGCGCCTCAGCCGATCGTTTCGTGAGGCGAGCGGCAATCCGGCCGGTATGAACCGGCGAGCGCTCCAGCTGTGCCGGCAAAAGGCGGGAAAGCGTAACGTCCAAACCGGAGCGCCGGCAAAGGCGGGAAGCGAAGCGCGTCCGGTGTACGCCGGTGCTGCGCCGGCAAAAGGCGGAAAGCAAATCGCCTCCGGTGTATGCCGGTGCTGCAAACGGCGGAAAACGGAAAAGCGAAGCGTCCGGTGTACGCCGGAGCTGCGCCGCCTGGAACGGAGCTTCGATCGCTGTTGTTTTCGGGGAATCCGATTGAACGAAACCGGCGGCGGATATTCCCCGAAAACAAAGGCGAACGCTGCCGCTTCTGCGCCCCGTTCCGGCTGCTCCGCTCCGGCTTCACCGGGTAGGCAAAGAAGGACCGCCGCCTTCTGGCCGCGGTTGCAGCGGGTAAAACATAACCGCACGCTCACCTGGGGTTGCGCTAACCCCAGACCGACGCTGCGGCTCACCCAAGCCTAAACATAACCGCGATTCATCGCGGGGAGGTTGAACTCGTCGCGTCGGCTGCCGACGCTGCCGTGTTAACGAAAGAGCCCGCCTCCCGGTCCCCGGGAGGCGGGACTTGCAGGGCGGCGGGACCAGCCCCGCTGAGCAAACAAAAAAGCAGCTCCGAAAGCCGTCAGTCGACGGCGATCGGGGCTGCTTCTTTTTGCGGCTGCGCCGGGACGGGAGCCGGCTTGCGCAGGTTCAGCAGGGCGACGCTGCCCAGAATGACGGCGAGTCCCGCTAGCGTATTGGCGTGAATTTCTTCTTGCAAAAACAGGGCGCCCCAGAGGATGCCGAAGATCGGGACAAGGAAAGTGACGCTTATGGTTTTTACCGGCCCGATGCTGCGAATGAGCCGAAAATACAGCAGATAAGCGGCCGCCGTGCAGATCAGGGCCAAGGCGAGAACAGCGTACACCACATCCGCGGACGGCATCCGGTCCGGCAAGTAAGCGAGCGCCAAAGGCAGCAGCACGACGCTCGCGCCCAGCTGCTGGCCGATGCTCATGTCGAGCGTACTCATTCCTTTGAAGCTCCGGGAGGAATAGATCCCCCCGAAGCCGTAGGCCAGCGCGGCCAGCAGCGAATAGCCGATGGAATAGAGCCCCGCCCGGTCAAGCGGCGTCGGACTCCAGCCGACCAGAACGGCGACGCCCGCCAGGCCCGCCGTCAAGCCGAACAGCTTCCAGCCGGTCAGTTTGTCCTTGGTCCAGCCCCAGGCCACCAGAGCCGTGAACAAAGGCGTGGTTGCGTTCAAGATGGCCGCAAGCGAAGCGTTCAGGTGCAGCTCCGCCAGGCAGATCAGCGAGAAAGGTACGGCGGCGTTCAGCGCGCCGAGGAGCAGAAACGACTTCCATTTCCGCCAGACGGCGATTTTCTTTTTGGACAGCAGGGCAACCAAAAGCAAGGCGGCCGCGGCCAGCACGACCCGCAGCTCGGTGGTAAAAACCGGCCCGATAACCGGCGCGGCGATTTTCATAAACAGAAACGACGCTCCCCATATGGCCGCGAGCAAAAACAAAACCGCCAGATCTCTGCCTTTCACGTCCCCACTTCCTTCCGCAACCATTCGTATGATCTAATTTCTCCCTATTGTAGCAGAACGCCGGGCGGAGCGGATTGACTGTAAATAAATTGACAACAAATCGACATTATGGACCGGAGACTCGGGCCGCCCCGCCCTTCGAGCCAACAGTAAAAGCAGCTCCGATAGCCGTCAGTCGACGGTGGCGGGGCTGCTTTTCTTTGCGGCTGCGCCGCGGCGGAGCCGGCCTGCGCAGAGGGCGGCACTGACATGCGCAGGGAGCAGCAGTGGCGCTGCCCTATTTTTGCTTGGAAACGTGCATGGTTTGATCCTCCAGCTTAATAAGCACCTTGCCAAATCGGCCCCCCTGCTGAATCGAGATTGTCTCGGCGGAATAATTTTGATCCAGGTGCTTTTGAACGACACGGCGGGTTTCTTCGTCCGCCGGCAGCTTGTAGAGCTTCAGCCGGCTCAATACCTCCTCAATGGCCGCTTCCCGGGACACCTCCATTTCTTTCATTTCCCGGGTTACGAGAGAATGAAAGGAGTACCCTTTCAGATAAAGCAGCTGCATCAAATAGATCATCTCGGAATTATGAGGCTTTTCGGGTGCGTGTTTAAGCAGGGGCAGAATCTCATCGGCAAGGCTGTGCTCTCTGGGGCCTGGCGATGTTTTCTTCCAGAAGCTCGGCCAGGGGAAGACACGGCTCAACGGCTGTCACCCGAGCACCCTTTTCCGCAAAAGGAATTGAAAATCCTCCGGATGCCGCCCCGATATCCAATACCGATGCTCCTTCAAGCTCCACCCCCTGGCTTTCCAGCCAGTTGATAATCCGTTTGGTGCGTTGTTTTCCCTCTTCGCTGAACGCTTGCTCGTTAAACGTTTGCGCCTGTAGGTCGAATGCGTGTACCGGATCAATCCCCGCAGCTTTCATCGTATGGACACCCGTAGAAAAATCCTCCTTCCAGGCTTTTTCCCATGCGGATTCGTTGTAGATCTCCTTCATCATCGGCATGCCCTCCCTTATAGAATCCTCTTCAATCAAAGATAATAAAGATTCTTTTTATCCTTAATTAGAGCAAAAAAAGAAGTTACTTTTGAAGCTCTTTCACAAGCTTCGCTATCGTCTGGCTTTTTAAGTAATCCTCCATCTTGTCTTCGGCCTGTATCATGACCTTATGAATCGGACATTGCGGACCATGATGGTTAAAATTGCAATCGAAAAAAGAAGCCTGCCCTTCTATTGCATGAATCACATCCAGAAAGGAGATTGTCTCCCAGCTGCTTTTCAGCTTGTACCCGCCATTCACGCCCGGCATGGATTCAATCATCCCCGCCTTGGTGAGCTTGGTCAGGATTTTCGAGAGATAGGTCGGGGAAACGTTTTGCCGTTCCGCGAGAATAAGAACACTAACGGTTTCTTTGGGTGCTGCCTGCGCGAGAAAAAGGAGCGTATGCAGCGCATAGTCCGTGGCTCTGGAATAGTTCACTTTCGCTCCCCCTTTTAAAACAGAGTTTGTTTATCCATAATATCCTTGTTGGTTTTTCATGTCAACTGCAGCCGGTGCAAGAAAGAGCGCCCCCGGCGCTTTTCTGTGCTATAATGAAACCCGCGCGGCCCGGCTTCGGACGCGTCCGGCCGACACGGCCGGCCAATTTCATAGACTCCGCGCTTCGCGCGCGGGAGAGGTTCGCGAACTCCCTCTATAAAAAACTAATGATGCCCGGTGTTTTTCAAGCTTCACGGCCAGGCTTGTTTTTTGATGGATTCCTGAATCTCTCTGTCGCCCTTGAACGGGAAAGGAGAGATTTTTTTATGCTTCGGGAGGAAAAAGCGGTCGTCGTCTTCAGCGGCGGCCAGGACAGCACCACCTGCCTCTTTTGGGCGAAAAAGACCTTTCGGGAGGTGGAGGCGGTTACGTTCGATTACGGCCAGCGGCACCGGAAGGAGCTGGACTGCGCGGCGGCCATCGCCCGCGACCTCGGCGTAGCCCAGACCGTGCTCGACATGTCGCTGCTCGGCCAGCTTGCGCCGAACGCCCTGACGCGGACGGACATCGCCATCGAGCAGCAGGAGGGCGAGCTGCCGAGCACCTTTGTAGACGGGCGCAACCTGCTGTTTCTCAGCTTTGCGGCCATTGCCGCCAAGCAGAAGGGCGCCCGCCATTTGGTGACCGGCGTATGCGAAACGGACTTCAGCGGCTACCCGGACTGCCGCGATTCGTTTATCAAATCGCTGAACGTTACGCTGAATCTTGCGATGGACCACCCGTTTGTCATCCATACGCCCTTGATGTGGCTGGATAAAGCGGAAACCTGGCGGCTCGCCGACGAGCTTGGGGCGTTTGAGTATGTGCGGGAGCGGACACTTACGTGCTACAACGGCATCCCCGGCGACGGCTGCGGGGAATGCCCCGCCTGCAAGCTGCGCCGCGCGGGACTGGAGCGGTACGCGGCGGAAAAAGCCGCCGAAAAAGCGGCGGGCAGGAACGGCGCGGATGACGCAGCAAACGCGCGGCGCCCGGACGCCCCGGCCTGCCGGGAGGGCGCACGATGAGCGCCGGACACGACCGTTCGCCCGGCCCCTTCGTCATCCCGGAGCGTGCGCAGCGGCTCGGTGAAGACATCGCGCCGGAGCAGCTGCGCTATCACCGCAAGCGGGTGCTGGTCGCCAAGGAGTTTACCTTTGACGCGGCCCACCACCTGCACGCCTACGAGGGCAAATGCAAAAACCTGCACGGCCATACGTACCGGGTCGTTTTCGGCGTCAGCGGGTATCCGGACGAGACGGGCATCGCCGCCGATTTCGGAGAGCTGAAGGCGATCTGGAAAAGCCGAATCGAAGGCCGGCTCGATCACCGCTACCTGAACGAGACGCTGCCGCGCATGAACACAACGGCGGAAAACATCGTCGTCTGGCTCTATGAGCAAATGGAGGCCGCGCTCCAATCGGAGCCGTACTGCACGCGCGTGGCGGGCGGACGGACCGAATTTGTCCGCCTGTTCGAAACGCCGGCCAGCTACGCGGAAGCCCGAAGGGAGTGGATGGCCGATGAATAGACCGGCAGACGCGATGGATACATCGGAGAGCCGGAAAGCGGCCTGCGCTCCTTTGGCGGGGGAACCTGCCGGTCCGAGGGCCGGCGCGCGGAGCGCAGGCGCGGGGGCTCCTCTCCCTGCCGCCGGGAGGCCGATCCCCGTCCTCGAAATTTTTGGCCCGACCGTTCAGGGCGAAGGCATGGTGATCGGCCGGAAAACGATGTTCGTCCGCACCGCCGGCTGCGATTACCGCTGCGTCTGGTGCGATTCGGCCTTTACGTGGGACGGCAGCGGCAAAAGCCTGCTTCGTCTGCTGCGGCCGGAGGATGTGTGGGAGGAGCTCTGCCGGATCGGCGGAGACCGCTTCTCCCACGTGACACTCTCCGGCGGCAACCCCGCCCTGCTGCCGCAGCTTGGCGGACTGGTGCGCCTGCTGCGCGAACGCGGCATCCGCACCGCCGTGGAAACGCAGGGCTCGATCTGGCAGCCCTGGCTGGCCGACATCAACGAAGTGACGCTTTCCCCGAAGCCGCCCAGCTCGGTAATGGAGACGGACTTCGCGGCGCTGGACGGTATTGTGGAGCGTCTGGAAAGCGCATGTCAGGCGGCGGAGGACCGCGCCTTCAGCCTGAAAATCGTCATTTTCGACAGCGCCGATCTCGACTATGCCGCCCATGTGCACAAACGGTATCCCCGGGTGCCGCTTTTTCTACAAACCGGCAACGCCGACACGGCGGAGCCGGATGCAGAGGCCCTCTCCGCCTCGCTTTTGCGGGCGTATGAGCGCCTGGTGGACCGTGTCATGGCCCGGGCGGACCTCAAAATGGTGGAAAGCAAATCGCTCAAGCTGTACCTGTTCAGCTTCCGCAACCACGGCGATTTTCACGAAGACTGCATGAACATCATTTTGAACGACCTCATCAAGCTGATGGACCCGCGCTACATCGAGGTATGGGGCAAATTCACGCCGCGCGGCGGCATTTCCATCGACCCGTACTGCAACTACGGCAAGCCGGGCACGCCCTTTGCGGACATGGCCCGGCAGCGGCTGCTCCAGCACGATCTCTATCCCGAAAAGGTGGATAACCGCTGACGCGGAGCGTTTTACGG
Organism: Gorillibacterium sp. sgz306347; assembly: GCF_059735245.1. Taxonomy (NCBI): domain Bacteria; kingdom Bacillati; phylum Bacillota; class Bacilli; order Caryophanales; family Paenibacillaceae; genus Gorillibacterium; species Gorillibacterium sp. sgz306347. The sequence continues at coordinate 116 of NZ_JCAPET010000066.1, read as the reverse complement.
CAGCAGCTTTTTGGAGCAGCTATTCTCCCGTTAGCCACCCATGCCCTGGCGGGCACCACAGAAAATGAAACTAAAGTTGCGTTATTTCAGGGTGGATTTTTTGGCTATGCCGTGGT
>NZ_JCAPET010000065.1:0-21583 GCF_059735245.1 Gorillibacterium sp. sgz306347 | reverse complement strand
GGTCGCCCCTCCGTCATCTATGATGACTTTTGGGACACCCTCTTTCTGTTTCGTCTAGTTAGGAAGGAGGTCAAAATTGCGATAAGGCGCAAGGAACTTGTGGTATAATGTCGAAAGAGTTTGACGCGGGCCGGATGGCCGGCTTGATTTTTATTTTGCGAGGTGACTGGGTTGAATTTTGCCCTTTATAACAGCAATTCAGACAAACCGGCGAACGGAGCGGGCGACGGAACGTATGAACGGCTCCCGGCCCGAACGAACCGGACGGAGCCTAAACCGGACTCCGTTTCCGCCAGCCGGCAAGGGGAAACCCCGCGCGGCGGCGCGCCGCGCGAGCCGCAGCAGGACCCGGCGGCAGCCAAAGCGGAGGAGGCGCGGCGTGGCGAGCTGGGCGAGCTGGAGCGCGTGCTCCGCGAGTTCGGCATCCGCTACCGTGATCTGGTGCACGCCTACCCCAAGAAGGAGGAGGCCCGGCGGGCAATGCTGGCCGCAAGCCGCAAGCTGGCCCAGGAGCCGGAGCTGATGCGGACCCTGCTGACCAAGAAAACCTTGCCGGCAGCGGAGCTGGCGGCCAAAACCGGACTCGCCGAAAAAGCGCTGGACCGCGCCAAATCGTATGTCATCGCGATGGCGCTGCTTCACAACGGGCCGTACAACGCCCTGCGCGGTTATCTGCAGCCCGCCCCGGCCGCGAACGCAGAAACGAGAGGAAGCCATGGATAACAAAGGCATTGTAATGGAAAACGGCAAAAAGTCGCTGATTGTTCTGACACCGGAAGGGGAGGTGCGCGAAATTTCCAGGAAGAAGCAGGCGGCGGTCAAGGTGGGCAAAGAGATCGCCTTCAAGCGCTCCCAGGCCCGCGACCGGGACCGGCTGACGCCGCTGTCGATTATCTCGTCGCTTGTGGTCGCCGTTTTGGCTTGCGTGTTTATCTTCGGCGGCTTTAGCGGAATCGGAGGCTGGTTCGCCGGCAAAAAAGCGGCCGCTTATATTACGCTGGACATCAACCCCAGCGTGGAGATCGGGATCGACCGGCTGGAGAAGGTCGTCAAGCTGGAAGGCTTGAACGAGGACGGCAAGACGCTTGTATCAGGCGTCGAGTTCGAAGCGAAAACCTTGTACGAGATTGTGGAGGAGCTGCTGGCGAAAGCGGATGCTTCCTATCTGGCCGAAGGCCAGGCGGACGTGTTCCTGACCGCCGCGACGGTGGAGGACAGCCGGCTGGTCGATACCCAGCTTGCCGCCCAATTGCAGCAAACGGTCAACGAGTACATTACCGGCAAATATCCGAACGACAAGGACCGCTTTGTGGTGGCGGCCTGGGCCGTATCGGAGGAGCTGCGCGACGCGGCCAAGGACCAGAAAATATCCGCCGGCTTATACGCGCTTTACCTGTCCGCCAAGAGCAACGGGTATGACGTGAAGCTGGCGGACTTCCAGAACGGCACGATCAAGTCGCAGGCCGAGCTGATCGGCGGCATGGCCGGACTGGTCAACCCGGACGTCCTCAACCGGGACAGCCTGGACGGACTGCTGGCCAAAGAGAAAAGCGGCGAGCTGAACAGCGGCCTTGCCGCTCCGTCGCAGTCGCCGGACGGCGAGGAAGCGACCGGCTCCGGCGAGCTCGTGACGCCGGTCCCGGGCACCGGGATCGGGGCGAACGGGCGCGGGGAGTCGGACACGGGGGGCGGCAACGGCTCCCAGAACGACCAGCCGGCGGTCAAACCGACCGCCGACCCGACAGAAGCGCCCGACCCGACGCCGACCGCGACGCCGGAGAGCTCCCCTGCGCCGTCGGCGAGCGCGGAGCCGAGCGTGTCGCCGACGACGGCCGATAGCGGCCAGGGCGGCGGAACGGCTCCCGGCCAAGGCGGCGAATCGCCCGGAGACACGGGCGAAAGTCCGGCGGCCGGCGGGGAAACCGGCGGCGGCAGCCCGGCGCACACGCCGACGCCGGGTACGCCCGCCGGCGGAGGCGAAGCCTCGCCGCCGCCGGAAGGCGGAAACGCCGGCGGCGGACAGTCCGGCGCTCCGGACAGCGGCGGAGAAGACGGCGGCTGGCTGGGCCAGTAAAAACGCACCGGCTCCATCCGCCTTTCAAGGCGGCTTAGCCCGCAAAAACGAAAGTGCCTTATGAGACGGGCGGTCCCGAAAGGGGCCGCCTTTTCTGCGTTCCGGGTCCGGTTGTCGCGGGGCCTTCTTCTGTAGTATCGTAAAGGAAACCAATCGGGAAGCGTGACGGAAGATGAACGATTTGCTGCAGCCGCCGGAAAAGGGCCGGTCCTGCACCGGAAAAGCCCCGCGCGGCCGGTTTGCCCCGACGCCGTCGGGCAGCCTGCATGTGGGCAACGCCCGCACCGCCTTGATCGCCTGGCTGCAAATGCGTCGGATGGGCGGCGCTTTTGTTCTGCGCATGGAGGACATCGACAAGCCCCGCTCCAGGCCGGAGCGGGCGGAGGAAATCATCGCCGATCTGGCCTGGCTCGGCATCGACTTTGACGAAGGCCCCATGGAAGGCGGGCCTTGCGGGCCGTACGTGCAGAGCGAGCGGCTGGCTCTGTACGAAGCGGCGCTCGGCCGTCTGGAGCGGGACGGCAGGCTGTATCCGTGCTTCTGCAGCCGGGCCGAGCTGCTGGCGGTGGCGAGCGCCCCGCACGGCCTTGGCTCGGAAGGGCCGGCCTACGCCGGAACCTGCCGCTCCTTGACAGCGGAGGAGCGGCAGGCCAGGGCGAAGGTCAAGCCCCCTTCGCTGCGCTTCGCCATGCCGGACCGGGCGTTCGGGTTCGAGGACCTGGCCGCCGGGCCGCAAGCCTTTGCGCCGCCCGCCGGAGGGGACTTTGTCGTGCGCCGGGCGGACGGCATTTATGCTTACCAGCTGGCGGTTGTTGCCGATGACGCGGCGATGGGCATCACCCACGTGCTGCGCGGCGCCGACCTGCTCGATTCCACTCCCCGCCAGCTCGCCTTGTACGAAGCGCTCGGCTGGGAGCCGCCTTGCTTCGCGCACGTTCCGCTCCTGTACGGGCCGGACGGCACGCGGCTGTCCAAACGGCACGGGGCTGTCGGCGTGGCGGCGATGCGGCAGGCCGGCACGAAGCCGGAGCAGGTCGTCGGCTGCCTCGCCTTTTGGAGCGGCCTGACCGACCGGCCGGAGCCTGTGCCGGCGCGCGAGCTGATCGCCGGATTTGATCTTGCCAAGGTTCCCCCGGGGCCGGTGCTGGCGGATGCCGGGCTGCTCGGGGCGCTGGCGGAAGGCGGCCCCGTTCCGCAAACCAGGAGGAAAGGATGAGCGCGTTGACCAAACGGCGCATCGCCGTGATCGGCCTCGGCGACATTGCACAAAAGGCCTATTTGCCGGTTTATTCCCGGCTGGAAAGCATAGAAACGGTCTGCGTCATGAGCAGACGGGAGGAAACGGTGGAGCGCATCCGCCGGCAGTACCGGTTTCCCGCTGGCTGCACGGAGCTCGAGGCGTTATTTCGCACCGAGCCGGAAGCGGTATTCGTGCACACCCCGACCGAAACCCACGCTGAGACGGTCCTCGCCTGCCTGAAGCAGGGCATCCACGTCTATGTGGACAAGCCGCTGTCCTACGACATCCGGGAATCCGAGGCGATGGCGGAAGCGGCGGCTGCAAGCGGCAAGCTGCTGGCGGTCGGTTTTAACCGGCGGTTTGCGCCTTTGTATGTGCAGGCCAAGGAGTGGCTTGCAGCCGGGGGCGGCTGGGAATACGCCGCTGCCGAAAAGCACCGCATCCGCCTGCAAAAACACGACGCCAAGCGGACGCTTTACGACGACATGATCCATATGCTCGATTTGGTCCTTTGGCTCGGCGCCTCCGAAGCGGAGGTAAACGGCTGGAGCATCCGCACGGACGGGGAGGGGCGGCTTCTGCATGCTTCGGGCGGACTGGAATTTGCCGGCGCATCCGCGCATGTTGCCATGAACCGGGCGGCGGGCGCGGATCTGGAGAAGCTGGCGCTCCACGGCTCCGGCCGTTCGGCGGAGGTGCTGAACCTGGAAGCGGGCCTGCTCTCGTCGCGCGCGGAAGGACAGCGCCCGCTCGGCTTTTCGAGCTGGGACACCCTGCTCCACCGGCGTGGCTTTGAAGGGGCGGTCGGCCATTTTCTGGACACCCTGGACCGCCCGGAAACCTGCTCCATTCGGGCCGATCGGGTCATGGCGACCCACCGGCTGGTGGAGCGGCTGCGGTTCTAAAGGAAGCGCCGTCTTCGGGCTTTTGCTATAATGAGAGAAAATCGACCGGGAGGCTGTTATGCAACAATACCTTGACTTGTGCAGGCACATCTTGACGAACGGAACCCGCAAGGAAGACCGCACCGGCACGGGAACGATCAGCGTGTTCGGCTATCAGATGCGGTTTAACCTGGAGGAGGGCTTTCCGCTGCTCACCACCAAAAAGATGAGCCGGAAGTCGATCATATACGAGCTGCTCTGGTTTTTGCGGGGCGATACCAATATCCGCTTTCTGAAAGAAAACAGCGTGACCATCTGGGACGAGTGGGCGGATGAAAACGGAGACCTCGGTCCCGTCTACGGCAAGCAATGGCGCTCCTGGGGAACAAAGGACGGGCGGACCATCGATCAAATCGCGAATGTAATTGAGGAAATCCGCCGCAACCCCAATTCCCGCCGCCTCTTGGTGAGCGCCTGGAACGTAGGCGAGCTGGAGCAAATGGCGCTTGCGCCCTGCCATCTGCTGTTCCAGTTTTATGTCGCGGACGGCAAGCTGTCCTGCCAGCTGTACCAGCGAAGCGCCGACACCTTCCTGGGCGTGCCGTTCAATATCGCCTCTTATGCGCTTTTGACCCTGATGATTGCGCAGGTTTGCGGGCTGAAGCCGGGCGAATTCATTCACACGCTCGGTGATGCGCATCTTTACCTGAACCATCTGGAGCAGGTGGAGCTGCAGCTGACCCGCGAGCCCCGCCCGCTTCCCAAGATGACGCTGAATCCGGAGGTCAAATCCATCTTTGACTTCACGTACGAGGATTTCACCCTGACGGGCTACGATCCGCATCCGAAAATCAAAGGGGAGGTATCCGTTTGATTTCTCTCATCCTGGCGATGGGCAGGGACCGTTCGATCGGCTACGAGGGCGGTCTGCCCTGGCGGCTTCCCGCCGACCTCGCTTACTTTAAGGCGACGACGCTCGGCCATCCGGTGCTGATGGGGCGCAAAACGTTTGAATCAATCGGCAAGCCGTTGCCGGGCCGGCGGAATCTGGTCGCAACCCGCGACCCGGAGTTTCGCGCGGAAGGCGTGGAGATCGTGCGTTCCCCGCAGGAAGCGGCGGACCGGTTCGGGGAAGAGGAGCTTTTTGTGATCGGGGGAGCGGACATTTTCCGGCTTTTCCTGCCGCTGGCCGACCGCATTTACCTCACCTGGATCGACGCCGAATTCAAGGCCGACACCTTCTTCCCCGAGTACCCGGAAGACGAATGGAGGCTGGTCCGCTCGGAAAAGGGCGTCCGTGACGCCAAAAACGACTACGACTACGAATTCCGTCTTTACGAGCGCATCCGCCGCTGACCCGCCGGCCGCGCGGAAGCATGCCAAAAAAGACTGCCGAAGCATCCGTACGTCCGTCTCCCGGCACAGGCTTTGCTTGCCTGAATCCGGGAGCGCGCGTTGCGTAGCCGGGCAGTCTTTTTCGATCAGCGGAACGGGATCGGGCTCAGGGAAAGCTCTCGAGCAGCACCGGCAGCAGCGCGGCGGGCTTGCCGTCCTTAAAGCTGTCGAAGTACAGTTCTACCTTGAGCTCCCCGTCCGCGGGCAGGTCCTTTTGCGGAATGTCGATCATCAGCTCGAATTTGCCCCAATTGGGAGCGCCGTCGGGAAGCTGGACATGTTCGGTCTTCAAAATGCGGGTGCCGTCGGTAACGCGGTACGCCATCACGGCCTCGAACACCTGGCCTTCTCCGGTTACTTTGTAGCGTCCGTTTTCCCCTTCCACACCATAAACGCGGAACGTGGGGTTGGAATACAGCGGTACGGCGGAACGAATTTCCACCTGCCGCTTGACGTCGTTCCAGGCCACATTCGTTCCCAGCAAATCGCCGGCGCGTTTCAGCGGCACGTAAGTGTTCCCGTTGTAATTGAGCACGGGCAAATCGTCCGCGGCGTATTCCATCCCGTTAATGAGCAGCGGATAAACGGCTTTCTGCAAAACAAACTGCTTGACGGGCTCCGCCGAGGCCGACAGGCCAAGCGTAAGGGCGCTTCCGATCAGCAGACCGGCAGCCAGCTTTTTCATGTTCCTTCCCCCTTGTCCGGATGATGTTCCTTTGGAATGTAAACAGCTCTCGTACTTCAGACGGAAAGAACCGGCTCCAGGTTGCAGGCGCGGGCCTGTTTTGTAATCAATCGCGTAAAGGCTTACAATGTTGCTGTACCCATCTTTTCATCCAGCCAAAGGAGGAAATGAAATTGGAATACACGCAGCTTGGACGCACGGGACTCAAAGTCAGCCGGTTGTGCCTCGGTACCATGAACTTCGGGGTGGATACGGAGGAAAAGGAAGCCTTCCGGATCATGGATGCGGCGCTGGACGCGGGCATCCAATTTTTCGATACGGCCAATGTATACGGCGGCAAAGAGCATAGAGGGCGGACGGAGGAAATCATTGGCCGCTGGTTTGCGCAAGGGGGCGGACGCCGGGAAAAAACGGTGCTGGCCACCAAGGTGTACGGAGAGATGCCCGGCCTGGACGGTCCAAACGGGAGCAGCGGCTTGTCCGCGTATAAAATCCGCCGCCATCTGGAGGCTTCGCTGAAACGGCTGCAAACCGATCACATTGAGCTGTACCAGATGCACCATGTGGATCTGAATGTGACGTGGGACGAGCTGTGGGAAGCGTTCGAGGTGCAGGTCCACGCGGGCAAAATTGGCTATGTCGGGTCCAGCAATTTTGCCGCCTGGCATCTGGTCAAAGCTCAGGAAGCGGCCAAGGCGCGCCATTTCCTCGGCCTAGTCTCCGAGCAGCACAAGTTCAACCTTCTCGACCGGCTGCCCGAGCTTGAGGTTTTGCCGGCTGCGGAAGCGTACGGCATCGGCGTGATCGCCTGGAGTCCGCTCTGCGGCGGATTGCTTGGCAGCGCCCTCAACCCGCAGGCGGGCTCGCGGCGGACGGCGAATATGAAAGAGGCGGTCGAGAAACACCGGCCGCAGCTGGAAGCTTACTCAAAGCTGTGCAAAGAGCTGGGGGAAACGGAGGCCAATGTGGCGCTGGCCTGGACGCTGACGCATCCGGCGATGACCGCACCGATCATCGGCCCGCGGACGATGGAGCAGTTCCAGGAGTCGCTCCGGGTTGTGGACATCAAGCTGGACGAAGCCGTGCTCAAAAGGCTGGACGAAATCTTCCCGGGCCCCGGCGGCCCCGCTCCGCAAGCGTACGCCTGGTAAGCAGGAGGAATATTTGGAACAAACATTTCCTAACGATTCTTTCCCTTGCGTCCTTGCAGCGCTCTATGAGTTAATAGAAGTGCGCCAAGCGCAAATCTTTGCGGAAAGGAGCGTGAACAGGTTGGTAAATGCATATGAGGTGGTTTCCGCCTAGTGCGGAAACCCGCGGTTTTACGGACGAAGGGCCGTGCGCCCTTCGTCTCCTTAACCGGCTGTGGAATGGAAAATGGAAAAAAATGATTCGGGTGGTTGCCAGCGGCGGCGGAGTCCGTTATACTGGTGAAAGATTGGCAATACATAATGTGAGGAAGGGGTGTGTGACGATGGAATTCGTTAACGGAGCGTTTGAGGTGCTTGACAACTAAAAAGCGGCAGGCAGTATCCGTCTCTTGTCCCTCACAATTTTTATCTTTTTCGGGCAAGCACGATACGGGTATCGTGTTTTTTTTGTCTTCAAAAACGGGCATACGCCTACAAAATCCACGAAAGGAGCTGTCAATACAATGCAAAACAACAAAGTAATGCTGACAACGGTATTTGCGTCCGGCGGAAGAGCTGCGGTCGTCATGGAAATCGGAGTAAACGGAACGAACCAACCCAAGGAGGTACTCGGTGATGAGTTACAAAAATGGAAGGGACATTCTTCCCCCTAGCCTGCTGAAAGAGCTGCAGGACTACATTCAGGGAGAAATTATTTATATCCCCAAGAAGGAACAGAAACGGGCCGGATGGGGCGAAAACAACGGAACGCGCCAGCTCATGGAGAAGCGCAACCGGGAAATTTACAACCTGTACAGCACAGGCTGGAGCATGAAAGAATTGATTATGAAATACCATCTTTCGGAGGACAGCATCCGCAAGATTATCGTCAAGACCCGCTGCGCGCTGTCCGTGACCTAGAGACCCGCCCTGCGGGTCTTTTTTTATGCGCGGAAACATCAAATAGCCCTCGCTCCGTGAGCGAAGGCTATTTGATTAAGCGGTGCTTATTCACTTTTACTTCCTTTGCCTCCTGACGGTTTACATGCGCTGCATGTGGTCCGTTTTCAGATTGTTGGAATTACGATGAATTCCGTTTCATGCGTGGCATGTACCGCGCGCCTTCCGCCGAACTTCCGGTTTTTCCTTGGCGTCAGGCTTTAAACCATGGATGCTGCTTGAACCGATCCCGCATGTCCGCATTCCGCAGGAAATGCTGTCACTTCATTTCCCTTTTTCGCAAAATGCTTCCGACATGCTCGCCTCACACTGTTCCATTGGTCTATCCCCTTCCGTTTTCCTCATCGACTGTCCCATTCGCTTCGAACTGATTTCCCGGTGGCGGGTCTGGTGCGCTTCTTCCGTTTGGCCGGATTAAGAAGACGTTTAACACCCGAATCATCCGGAGCGTGGCAACCGACTCGGTATATCGTTTGGAGAACCGGAAAGCGTTTGATGCTGCTTGATCTGCTTTCCTTGACTACATCTTACCCCGGATCTGAAATAATGTAAATATTCTAAAAATTCAAAATAGGGCGAATATGACCGGTTAACCGGAAAAAATCTCCGTTTTGTTAGCGTTTTCTTACTTTTTCTTCACGATTTCTTCAAATTTGCTTTGTACTTATTCGCACAAACAGTAAAAAGAATGATTGACGAACAGATATTACCATTGTATGATGGGCGAAAGAATGAATCCTGATTAAATGCATCGGATTAATAATTAATCCGCGGCATGCTGGCGGGAGCCCATTTGGGGTCCTGCTGCATATGGTAAAGAGATGAAAAACGACAGGGGAGTGACGAGAATGAACATCGGTTTTGGCGGCAGGTCTGGCGGCTGGATTCGCAAAGGAGCGGCGCTGGCGGCTTTCTGCCTGCTGGCCGCCAGCCTGGCCGGATGCGGTGGCGGAGACGGCGGCGCAGAAGAAGGAAAAGGCAGTGTCGAGCTGCTGAACGTCTCCTACGATCCGACGCGGGAGCTTTATGATCAGTACAATAAAGCGTTCGCCGAGCATTGGAAAAAGGAAACCGGGCAGACGGTCACCATTCAGCAGTCGCATGGCGGTTCGGGCAAGCAGGCCCGGTCGGTCATCGACGGCCTCGAAGCCGATGTGGTCACGCTCGCGCTTGCCTATGACATCGATTCCATTGCGGACAGCGGCCTTCTCTCCGCGGACTGGCAAAGCAAGCTGGAAGACAACAGCTCTCCTTATACCTCAACGATCGTCTTTTTGGTCCGCAAAGGGAATCCGAAGGGAATCAAGGACTGGAACGATCTGATCAAGCCGGGCATCGAGGTGATCACGCCCAACCCGCTTTCCTCGGGCGGAGCGCGCTGGAATCACCTGGCCGCCTGGGGCTATGCTCTGCGCCATAACAATAACGACGAAGAGAAAGCCAAGGAATTTTTGGCGGCGCTGTACAAAAACGTTCCGGTGCTCGATTCCGGCGCGCGCGGCTCGACGACGACCTTTGTGGAACGGGGCATCGGGGATGTGCTGATCGCCTGGGAGAATGAAGCTTACCTGTCGGTCAACGAGCTTGGCCCCGACAAGTTCGATATCGTTACGCCTTCCATCAGCATTTTGGCGGAGCCTCCGGTGGCGGTTGTTGACAAAGTCGCCGACAGCCGCGGCACCCGGGAGGTCGCGCAGGCCTATCTGGAATACCTGTACAGCGAGGAAGGCCAGACGCTCGCGGCCGAGAATTATTACCGGCCCCGGCTGAAATCGGTCGCGGACCGCTTTCAGGACAAATTTGCGGATGTGGAAATGTTCGACATCAGCGAATTCGGAGGCTGGAAGGAAGCGCAGCAGAAGCATTTCAGCGACAACGGCATTTTCAATCAGATCTATCAGCCCAAGTAACGGGCGAGTACTTGAAACGCGGAGGAATCGGTTATGACTCGTGTCCGGAAAACGAAAAGCGTTCTTCCCGGCTTCGGCCTGTCGATGGGCTTTACCGTCTTTTACCTCAGCCTGATTGTGCTGATCCCGCTCGCGGCCCTTTTCCTGAAGGCCTCCACGCTGTCGTGGGACCAGTTTTGGCAGACGGTAAGCAACGAGAGGGTGGTGGCTTCATACCGGATCACGTTTTTCACCAGTTTTATGGCGGCGGCGGTCAATCTGGTATTCGGCTTCATCATTGCCTGGGTGCTGGTCCGCTACCGGTTTCCGGGCCGCCGGTTTCTTGACGGCATTATCGACATTCCGTTTGCTTTGCCGACCGCCGTGGCGGGGATCGCGCTGACCACGATTTATTCGCAGAACGGCTGGATCGGCAGCCTGCTGGATAAGGTGGGGATCAAAGCGGCGTATACCCCGCTCGGCATCATTATTGCGCTTACGTTTATCGGTTTGCCTTTCGTTGTCCGCACGCTGCAGCCCGTTATGGAAGAACTCGACAAGGACTGGGAGGAAGCCGCGGCAAGCCTTGGCGCTTACCGGTGGCGGACCTTTCGCCGGATCATTTTCCCGGAGCTGCTGCCTCCGCTCCTGACGGGATTCGCCCTGGCTTTTGCCCGCTCGCTCGGGGAATACGGCTCGGTCGTTTTTATCTCCGGCAACATGCCGCAGAAAACCGAGATTGCGCCGCTTCTCATCATGACCAAACTGGAGCAGTTCGATTATGCGGGCGCCACCGCGATTGCCGCCGTTCTTCTGATTCTTTCGTTCGTGCTCCTGCTCGCCATTAACCTGGTGCAGTGGAGGACGACCCGGAAGATGCTGCCCAGATAACGGTTTGACCGAGAGAGGAGTTTTTTCATGTCCGTTGTAACGCCCGACGCCCCTACGCGCCAACAAGCCGTTCTGGCAAGGCCGCGCCATCTGAATGAGCCCCGCTGGGTCCGTGCCGTGCTGATCGGCGTCACGCTGCTGTTTTTGTTCGTCATTCTGATTCTGCCTCTGGTGTCGGTATTTGCCGAAGCGTTCAAGAAAGGGGCGGAGCTTTACTTCGCCTCCTTGCGGGAGGAAAACGCGCTGTCCGCGATCCGCCTGACGCTTCTCGTCGCCGCGATCGCCGTTCCGCTCAATACGCTCTTCGGGGTGGCGGCCGCCTGGGCGATCGCCAAGTTCAGGTTCCGCGGCAAAAACGTGCTGCTCACCCTGATTGACCTTCCGTTTTCGGTTTCACCCGTCATCGCGGGGCTTGTGTTTGTGCTTCTGTTCGGCGCGCGCGGCTGGTTCGGGCCATTCCTCGCCGAGCACGACATGAAAATTATTTTTGCGGTGCCGGGGATTGTGCTGACGACGGTTTTTGTCACGTTTTCTTTTGTAGCGCGGGAATTGATCCCGCTTATGCAAGCGCAGGGGACGGCCGAGGAGGAGGCGGCGGCCAGTCTGGGGGCAAACGGCTGGCAAATCTTCCGCAAGGTAACGCTCCCGAACATCAAATGGGGGCTTTTGTACGGGGTTATTTTGTGCAACGCCCGGGCCATGGGCGAATTCGGGGCCGTGTCCGTCGTGTCGGGGCACATCCGCGGCAAAACGAACACTCTTCCGCTGCACGTGGAGATTTTGTATAACGAATACAACTTTTCCGCCGCGTTTGCCTGCGCGTCGCTGCTTGTCCTGCTAGCGCTTGTAACGCTGGGCGTAAAAACACTCGTGGAATGGAAGCATGCCAAACATCACCGTTAACCGGGAGGGGAAAACCATGCACATCAGCGTAAAAAACCTGAGCAAGCAGTTCGGCAAGGATTATGCCGTACGGGACGTCAGCTTCGAGATCGAAGGCGGCAGGCTGATCGGTCTTCTGGGCCCGAGCGGCGGTGGAAAAACGACGATTTTGCGCATGCTGGCCGGTCTGGAGCAGCCCGATTCGGGCGAAATTTATTTCCACGGCGAGCGGGTCGAGGGGCTGCCTCCGCAAAAGCGCGGCATCGGCTTCGTGTTCCAGAACTACGCGCTGTTCAAGCACATGACGGTTGCGGACAATATTGCTTTCGGGCTGGCGATCAAGAAAAAGCCGAAGGCGGACATCCGCAGGCGGGTCGAAGAGCTGCTGGAGCTGACGGGCCTCTCGGGGCTCGGCGGCCGCTATCCGCACCAGCTGTCGGGCGGCCAGCGGCAGCGTGTCGCCTTTGCCCGGGCCATCGCGCCGGAGCCGCAGCTTCTGCTGCTGGACGAACCGTTCGCCGCGATCGACGCCAAGGTGCGCAAGGAGCTGCGCACCTGGCTGAAGGATATGATCGCCCGGCTGCGGCTGACCAGCATTTTCGTGACGCACGACCAGGAGGAAGCGGTCGAGGTGGCGGATGAAATCATGGTCATCAACAAAGGCAACCTGGAGCAGAAGGGAACCCCCTGGGACATCTACAAGCAGCCGGAAACGCCGTTTGTGGCGGCGTTTATCGGCGAGTCCAACCTGGTGGAGGACTGCTCGAAGCTGCGCGGCTTTGAGCAGGAAAAGCCGGCAAAGGCGATGATCCGGCCCGAGTTTATCGAAATCGCCCGGGAAGGCGAAATGACACTCTCCTCGGCAGCCGAAAAGGGGATTGTCCGCAACCTTTACTTCCGCGGCACGACCTGGGAGGTCGAAGTGGAAACCGGACCGCACCGGGTGCTGGCTTACCGTTCGCTGGAGAAAGAAACGCTGCATCCGGGGGAAACGGTGTCCGTGCTGATTCACCGGCTGTACCGTTTTGACGGTCATTCCGGCGGCATGGTGGAGAACGCCGGGAAGACGGACCCGATGCCGGTTTACATTTAAGGTTGAACGAGCGGAGCCTAAAACGATCCCGGTGTCGAAGCTCCACTTAATCAAATAAAGCAGGGAGCCGGCCGCCGGCTCCTTTTTGTTTGGCAGACGCGGAAGCCGGACCGCCGGTCCAGTGCGGGATTTTGCCGCTTTCCCGCGATTGAGGAAATAAGGGGACTAGGCTATAATGAAACAATGATTCCGAGCCTTTTCCGCGCGCAAGCGCGGGAAGGACTCGCCGGAAAGAGGTGCGGTTGATGAGCATATCCGTAACGCAGGTTGAACACGTGGCCAATTTGGCCCGGCTGGAGCTCAGCCAGGAAGAAAAAGAGCTTTTTACCGAGCAATTGAACGCCATTCTCAAGTATGCGGAGAAGCTGAACGAGCTGGACACGGACGGCGTCGAGCCGACCAGTCACGCCATTCCGCTGGCGAATGTGCTGCGCGAGGACGAAACCGCGCCGTCGCTTCCCATTGAGAAAGTGCTGTTGAACGCACCGGATGAAGAGGACGGCCAGATCAAAGTGCCGGCCGTATTGGAATAGAAGGGGGTCACCACGTTGGGTTTACTGGAACGGTCGCTTCATGAGGTACATACCGGTCTGCGCGGCCGCGAATTTTCGGTGGAAGAGCTGGCCGGCGAGTCGCTGCGCCGCATTGAGGAAGTGGACGGGCGCATCCGGGCGTTTCTCGGCGTTTACGCGGAGCAAGCCCGCGAGACGGCGCGCGCTCTCGACGCCAAGCTGGCGGGCGGGCAGGCGCCCGGCCTGCTGTTCGGCCTGCCGGCCGGGGTGAAGGACAACCTGAATACGGAGGGCAAGCTGACGACCTGCGCCAGCCAGTTTCTGGCCAACCACAAGTCAATTTACGACGCCACGGCCGTCCGCAAGCTTCAGGAAGCCGATTACGTGCTGATCGGCAAAACCAATATGGACGAGTTTGCGATGGGCGGCTCGAACGAGAACTCCGGCTTCCATCCGGTGCACAACCCGTGGAATCTGGAGTACGTCCCCGGCGGCTCCAGCGGCGGCTCCGCCGCGGCGGTGGCTGCCGGCGAAGTTTACTTTGCGCTCGGCTCGGACACCGGCGGCTCGATCCGCCAGCCGGCGTCCTACTGCGGCGTCGTGGGCCTGAAGCCCACCTACGGCCGCGTCTCGCGCTACGGCCTGGTTGCGTTCGCGTCTTCGCTCGACCAGATCGGCCCGCTGACCAAAAACGTCGAGGACAGCGCCTATGTCCTCCAGGCGATTGCGGGCCATGACAAGCGCGACTCGACGTCTCTGCCGGCGGAGGTGCCGGATTACCGGGCGGCGCTCACCGGCGACATCCGGGGGCTGCGCATCGCCGTGCCCAAGGAATACCTGGGCGAAGGCATTGCGCCCGCCGTGCGCGACGCCGTATTGAACGCGCTGAAGACATTCGAGAGCTTGGGCGCGGTTTGGGAAGAGGTTTCACTTCCGCACTCCGAATACGCTGTAGCTACCTATTATCTTCTCGCCTCTTCGGAAGCTTCGTCCAACCTGTCCCGCTTTGACGGCGTCCGCTACGGCGAGCGCACCGGCAATGCGGACAGCCTGATCGAGCTGTACCGCAAATCGCGCAGCGAGGGCTTCGGCCCCGAGGTCAAGCGCCGCATCATGCTGGGCACCTACGCGCTCAGCTCCGGCTACTACGACGCCTTTTATTTGAAGGCGCAGAAGGTACGGACGCTGATCCGAAGGGATTTCGATAACGTGTTCCAAAATTACGATATCATCGTCGGGCCGACTGCGCCGACGCCGGCTTTCCGGCTCGGCGCCCAGGTTGACGATCCGCTGCAAATGTACCTGAACGACATTTTGACCATCCCCGTCAACCTGGCCGGAATTCCGGCGATCAGCATTCCTTGCGGTCAGGCGGACGGCCTGCCGGTCGGGCTGCAAATCATCGGCAAGGCGCTGGACGAGTCTACCGTGCTTCGGGCGGCGCACGCCTTCGAGCAGAATACCGATCACCATAAGGCCCGGCCGCGGCTGTAAGGAGGAAGACGAACGTGACGAATGAAACCAAACGATACGAAACGGTCATCGGGCTGGAAGTACACGTCGAGCTGCACACCAATTCCAAAGTGTTTTGCGGCTGCTCCACGTCGTTCGGGGCTCCGCCGAACACGCATACCTGCCCGGTTTGCCTGGGCTACCCCGGCGTACTGCCCGTTCTGAACAAGCGGGCGGTGGAATACGCCGTCAAGGCGGCGCTCGCCCTACACTGCGACATCGCCCCGGTCACCTCGTTTGACCGGAAAAACTACTTCTATCCCGATTCGCCCAAGGCATATCAAATTTCGCAGCTCTACCGCCCGATCGGCCAAAACGGCTGGATCGAGATCGAGGTTGACGGCAAACCGAAGCGCATCGGCATCAAGCAGCTTCATCTGGAGGAGGACGCCGGCAAGCTTTCCCACGCGGAAGGCGGATTTGCTTCGCTGGTCGATTTCAACCGCGTCGGCACGCCGCTCATCGAGATCGTCTCCGAGCCCGACCTCCGATCCCCGGAGGAAACGCTGCTGTACCTGGAAAAGCTGCGGGCGATCATGCAATACTGCGACGTATCCGACGTGAAGATGGAGGAAGGCTCGCTGCGCTGGGACGCGAACATCAGCATTCGTCCTTTCGGCCAGGAGGAGTATGGCATCCGCGCGGAGCTCAAAAACATGAACTCGTTCCGCGCCGTTCAGCGCGCGCTGGATTATGAAGAATACCGCCAGGCAGAGGTGCTGGACCGCGGCGAGCAGGTGGTGCAGGAAACCCGCCGCTGGGACGAGAACACGGGACGGACGCTGTCGATGCGGACCAAGGAAGAAGCGCACGATTACCGGTATTTTCCCGACCCGGACCTGGTGACGCTGGAGATTGACGAAGCCTGGAAGGAAGCCATCCGGGCTACCATTCCCGAGCTTCCGGACGCGCGCAAGGTCCGCTACTCCGAGGAATACGGATTGTCGGCCTACGACGCGGGAGTAATCACTTCCTCCAAGAAAATGGCGGACTTCTTTGAAGAAAGCCTCTCCTATACGAAAGACGCCAAAGCGGTGGCCAACTGGATCATGGGCGACCTGCTCGGCTACCTGAACGCCAACAACCTTGAATTCGGCAGTCTGAAAGTAACGGGGCAGGGACTTGGCGAAATGATCGGCCTGATCGAGAAGGGCACCATCAGCAGCAAAATCGCCAAGACCGTCTTCAAATCCATGCTGGAAAACGGCAAACGTCCGCAGGAAATCGTGGAGGAGCAGGGCCTTGTGCAGATCAGCGACGAGGGCGCGATCCGCGAGATCGTAAACCGGATCGTTGAAGCGAACCCCGCTTCGGTTGCCGACTACAAGGCCGGCAAAGAAAAGGCGGTCGGGTTCCTGGTTGGCCAGACCATGAAAGAAACCAAAGGAAAAGCCAATCCGGGGCTGGTCAACCAGCTGATTCTTGAGCGGCTGAACGGGTAAAATGGATATGATCCGGGAAGTCGACGTGGAACAAAACGAAGAAGCGTTGCAGGTGCTCTCCCTGCAGCTTGCTTCTTACCAAAAAGAAGCCGACGTAATCGGCTTTCGCGATATCCCGCCGCTGAGGGATTCGTTCGACACTCTCCGGGAGTCGGGCGAAACCTTTTGCGGCTATTTCAGCGGACTGGAGCTCGCCGGCTGCATCGCGTACCGCAGGGAGGGCGACGGTGTGACCATCTGCCGGATGATGGTCCACCCGGACCATTTCCGCCGGGGCATTGCGGGAAAGCTGCTTCGTTCCGTCGAAGAGCGGGAGCCCGGAACGGCTTATTTGACGGTTACGGCCGTCACCACGAACCTGCCGGCGGTCCGCTTGTATGAAAAGCACGGCTTTAGCCAGAAAGGGACCACGTGGGAAATCGCGCCCGGTATCCTGATGGCTACCTACAAGAAGTCCCGGCAAGCAATGACCACCTGACGAAGAGGAGGGACGGCGGGTTTGAATCCTTTTTACATCGAGCCGGCGGATCTGACCATCCGTCTGCTGCTATCGCTTCTGCTGGGCGGACTTATCGGCTATGAGCGGGAACGCAAGGACCGCCCCGCGGGGTTCCGTACGCATATTCTCGTTTGTGTCGGCTCCACACTGCTTATGCTCATTTCCGCCTATGCGTTCGGGGATTTCTCCGATCAGCCGAACGTCCGGCTCGATCCGACGCGGCTTGCCGCGCAGGTCATCCCGAGCATCGGGTTTCTCGGGGCAGGCACCATTTTGCGCAACAATTTTTCAGTGACGGGTCTGACGACGGCCGCTTCCCTGTGGGTCGCCTCCGCCATCGGTCTGGCGGTCGGGGCGGGGTTTTATTACGGCGCGCTGCTGACTACGCTGCTGGTGCTGGCCAGCCTGTACGTGCTGAACAAAGTGGAAAAGAAATATTTTCTTGTCAAGAAGCAATATGAGCTTGTCGTGAAAGCCTCCGACCGGCCGGGAGTGATCTCGGCGGTTTCTCACCTGCTGTCCGAAAAAAACGTAGCGGTGAACCGCTTGACGGTGGAAGAAGAAAACAGCGAAGTGCGCAAGCTTACGATGTCTTTTTCAGTCAAGCTGCTCAAAAAGGAAACGATGCCGGAAGTGCTGGAAGCGTTGAAAACCATCGACGGCGTCTCCGGCGTCAGCATGGAGCCCGCCTGAAACGGCGGGATTTTTGCTTTTTTGGGGATTTCTCCGGGTCGGAGCCGGCGCCCTTTACAAAAGCACGTCATAAAAAGTATACTTTTTCTTAAAATATATACATTCTTATAACCGATATCATTGACAAGTCAAAGCACGTCTCTTTACAATTGATTACAACGGTGCAAGATACTATATGGCGGTGAGAAAAATGAGTATTTCCGAACCACGTTTTGAGCAAGCCTTGGACAAACTGAAAATGACTGGCGTACGCATGACCCCGCAACGGCACGCGATTCTTTCGTTTTTGCTGGCTTCGGAGGCGCATCCTTCGGCGGATGAGATTTACAAAGCGCTTGTTCCGCGGTTTCCGAGCATGAGCGTTGCCACGGTTTACAACAACCTGCGCGTGTTTATCGAATCCGGACTGGTGCGCGAGCTGACGTACGGAGACGCCTCCAGCCGTTTTGACGCAAACCTGAGCAATCACTACCATGCGTCCTGCCGCAAGTGCGGCAAGATCGTCGATTTCGACTACCCGGTTCTGCATCAGGTAGAAGATGCGGCGACGGCGCAAACCGGCTTTCAGGTCGAAGGCCTGCGGCTGGAAGTAATCGGACTTTGTCCGGATTGCAGAACGAAACATTGAATACGGAATTACGGGAAGGCTGTCTCAGCTTCCGGCACTCAAGAGGTGCAGCCGCAAAGCGTTCTTGAAAGCGGCTGTGCCTTTTTGTGAATAAAAGAACTTATTTGTTCGATTCGACAGAGGAGCCATTTTACATGTCATTGGAACCAAAACGCAGAAAACGGCGCCGCTTCCTGCCGCGCTTTTTGCTAACTGTTTTCCTTTTGTCCGCCGTCGGCGGAGGGGTGTACCACTGGTGGACGAATTGGCCGAACGGAGAACACGAGCAGCCGGATTTCGGCGGCGTCAAGCAGCCGATCTTTTATAAAGGGGCTTTCATCGGGGCCGGAGCGGAGGGGCGGGGCGAGGAGCTTATGCTGCCGCTCGAGGTCTACCGGAAATGGATCGACCCCGCCATCCGTTACGAAGAGGACAGCGGCTCCGTGATTATCACGACGGAGGACCGTGTGCTACAATTGAAAACAAGCGAGCTGACCGCTTACGTCAACGACAAGCCGTTTGAACTCCGCATCCCGGCGCAAAAAACGGGGGATGCCGTCTATTTGCCCGTCAGCCCGCTTCGGGAGTATTATCCGGTACAGATTCTTCAATCCGAGGCTTCCGGCGCGGTGATCCTGCGGAAGGAAGGCGACGCGCTCCAATGGGCTTCCGTTCCCGAGAACCGCAAGCACCCGGACAGGACGGCGGCCTTGCGCGCGGAACCGTCCATCAAAGCTCCGATTCATGCCGACGTCGCCCAACGGGAAGAGGTTACGGTATGGGGAGAGGAGAGCGGATGGTATAAGGTTCTGACGGAGTCGGGCGTCCCCGGATATATGAAGAAGGGCGATGTTGTTCTCGACCGGACCGAAACCGTCCCTCTTACTCCCAAGAAAGAGCCGTTCGTTGCCTGGGATACGCTGGGGCAAAAAATCAACCTGACCTGGCAGCAGGTTTGGGGCAGCAATAGGCCCGATCCCTCTGATTTCGGCGAGATGCCCGGCCTGAATGTCATCAGCCCGCAGTGGCTGCATCTGGAGGATGGCGCCGGGACCGTGATCAATAAATCGGACCCTTCCTTTGTGTCCTGGGCGCACCGGAACGATATAGAGGTTTGGCCTTTGTTCAACAACGGCTTTGACCCCGACCGGACCACGGAGGCGCTGGCTTCTTATGAAACCCGCATGAAGGTGATCAAACAACTCGTTTCGTACGCCAAAATGTACGATTTTCAGGGAGTCAACGTCGACTTCGAAAACGTTTATTTGGAGGATAAAGAAAACTTCGTTCAATTTATCCGCGAAATGACGCCGCTCCTGCATGAGCAGGGAGTTTCCGTTTCGGTCGATATCACCGTGAAGGCGGGCTCCGACACGTATTCCCGCTTCCTTGACCGCGAAGCGCTGGCCAAATCCGCCGATTATCTGGTTTTAATGGGCTACGACGAGCATTGGGCGACCAGTCCGGTTGCCGGATCGGTTTCTTCCCTGCCGTGGGTGGAGCAAGGCATCTCCAGAATTCTGGAGGAGGACCATGTACCGCCCTCCAAGCTTATTCTTGGCGTGCCTTATTATACCCGGGTCTGGACGGAAGAAGTCAAAGGCGGCGAGACGGATGTCTCTTCCAAAGCTTATTCCATGAGGTATATCCAGGAGCTGATCGCCGAAAAAGGGCTGAAGCCCGTCGCGGACGCCGTCACCGGCCAGCATTATGTGGAGTATAAAGAAGACGGCAAAACCATGAAGATCTGGATCGAAGACGAGTTCTCCATGAGCAAAAGGCTGGATTTGATCCGGAAATACGATCTGGCCGGGATCGCGTCCTGGAGCCGGGGCATGGAACTGCCCTCCATTTGGCCTTTAATTCAGGACAAGCTGCAAACCATTCCTTAATCGACGCCTTGCTCCGTTTTCCAACGGAGCGAGGTTTTTTATATAGGAAGAAACGTGAACGTTTTGTTAACTTTCCCTTTGCAGGTTCCCGTTTCTTGCAGGAAACCGGAGGATGCATGTAGAAAGTAAGTCGTAGAAAAAACCTCCACTTTGCAAAGGGTGATAGAATGGAAACCCTGAACCGGAAGGCGGCCGAACGTCTGGCTGCTTCCATTGCCGCCGACGAACGAATGGACGGGGCGGTCCTGTTTTGCGAAAACGAAAAAGAAACTCCGGTATGCGTGCTTCTCACGGTAGCCTGCGATTCCCGTCAAACACTGGAACTGTTTCATTATAAAAATGACGATCTCCGCATTCAGGAATACCGGCTTGGCTTTGCCATGCTGGAGCAATGGGCCATTTACGATGGAGACCGCGATTTTATCCGCTGGATGGCGAACGGCGAAATCATCGGCGACCGGAACGGCAACCTCGGGCGGTTTCGCGAGAAGCTGCTGGGTTTTCCGGACGAATGGAAGGAGAAAAAACGGCTGATTGAATTTTCTCGCTTTTACCGGGACTATTTGCGAAGCCGGAACGATCTTCAGGAGAAGCGTCTGCTGGATGCGTACGAAAGTGTGTTAAAAGGGCTGCACCATTGGGCCAAACTGGCTGTTATCGAGCAGGGGAAATACCCGGAGGCTAATCTTTGGGAGCAGGTCCGTTCGGTTAATCTGGGGGTCTATAAGCTGTATGAAGAGCTGACTACGAGCCACGAATCGCTGCTGCAGCGGATTCAGCTTATTCTTCTCGCCTGCGAATTTTCCGTTGTGTCCAAGATGGAGGAAAGCTGCGGGGTGGTTTTGCGCCTTCTGGAAAAAGGCGATGTGTGGGAGCCGTTGGAGATTGAACGTCATCTCGGGCTGGAAGGCCTGCCGGTGAATCTGTCGCTGCTTTTGAGCCAGCTGGTCAAAAAGTCGCTTATCCGCGAGGTTATTGTGCCCGGGGATGAAGCTTTGTCCGTAATGAAGCTGAAATATGCCAGAATAAACGGGCTGTAGGAGCCAGGCTCGCCGGAAAAAGGTTTTTTGAAACAAGCCTTGACTTGGCGAAGCGATCTGTGTTAAATTAGTTTTCGCCGCTCCGAAAGCCCCTGATTCATAAGGGCATCGGAAGCCAGGGCAGCAGGGATGAAAAAAATAACTGTTGCAAGTGGCGAGGCGATGTGATAAGATATTAGAGTCGCTGTTTTGAGAAACGAAACGCTTACAAACGGCGGCCAACATGGTCCTTTGAAAACTGAACAACGAGTGAACAAGCAACA
>NZ_JCAPET010000064.1:0-21779 GCF_059735245.1 Gorillibacterium sp. sgz306347 | reverse complement strand
TGTGGTGCCCGCCAGGGCATGGGCGGCTAACGGTTGCCACAGCGCCTATTTCGGAAAATTCGGGCGGACCGAAGCAAAAAAACGAAAATAAGCGCCGTGGCAACCGTTACAGTTTGCAACCCCTGTTTTTTGGGCGAATAGCCTCTGTGACAACCGTTAACGCAGCCGCCGGGCAATCCGGAAACCTGACGGGGTAAACGAAGTCGCGTCCTAACAAACCGTTTCACCGGCAGAGACACTCGTCTACATAATTGCGATATTCAATATTTATTTATTGATATTCAATAAATAGTGTGCTAAATTTCAAGTGATAACAAGAAACAAAAAGCGGGGTGGACGGAGTGTCTCGCAGGCCAGTGTCTGGCACGGGGATTCAATCGCGCCAAGAAAACAGGGCAAAATTTTCGCTCTCAAACGCGTGGAAGCAGCTCGTTCATTTTGGTTGGCAGCAGGCTCTGTCCTGCTTGTTTCCGGTTGTCATTTTTGCCTCGCTCGCCTTGACGAAAATCGTCCCGCTGCCGTACCTGCCGCGTTATGACTGGCTGCTTCTGATCTGCTTGCTAATGCAGTGGGCGATGGTACGCTCCGGGCTAGAAACGAGGGATGAACTGAAGGTCATCACCCTGTTCCATCTCATTGGCTTGGCGCTTGAGCTTTTCAAGGTCCACATGGGCTCGTGGTCTTACCCGGAGGAAGGCTATTCCAAAGTTTCTGGCGTCCCGCTGTACAGCGGATTTATGTATGCAAGCGTGGCGAGTTATCTTTGCCAGGCGTGGAGAAGGCTGAACGTGGAGCTGGTGAAGTGGCCGCCGTTTTTGCTCGTTGTTCCTCTTGCCGCCGCGATTTATTTGAATTTTTTTACGCACCATTACTGGATGGACGTTCGCTGGTGGCTGGCCGGACTTGTCGTGGCCGTCTTCTGGCAAACCCGGGTTTTGTACGAGGTGAATGGAACGCGCTACCGGATGCCGCTCGCGTTTTCCTTTGTGCTCATCGGATTTTTTATATGGGTCGCCGAAAACATTGCAACGTTCTTCGGAGCGTGGAAATACCCGAACCAACGGGAGGCGTGGAGTCTCGTTCATCTGGGAAAGGTAAGTTCATGGCTTTTGCTGGTAATCGTCAGCTTTCTCATCGTCGCGACGTTGAAGCGGGTGAAAGGTAAAGAGGAGCTGCCGGGGAGGCGCTCTCCGCAAAAAGCCGGGCTTTGACAAGCGGGCGCAGCGCATGATACGTTACTTCAAAATCGATCCGGGAAAGGACGCGTTCCCATGTACGAGCCGAAAACGAAACCGACCGAGCACAGCGTGATTGAATTTATCGAACAGGTGGAAAGCCCGAAGAAGCGCGAGGATGCCTATAAGCTGCTGGAGCTGTTCAGCGAAACGACCGGTTATCCGGCCAAAATGTGGGGCCCGAGCATCATCGGCTTCGGTTCGTATCATTACAAATATGCAACCGGCCATGAGGGCGACGCGCCGCTTGTCGGGTTCTCGCCCCGTAAAGCCAAAATCAGCTTGTACTTTGCGACCGGCGATACCAAAAGAGAAGCTCTGCTGGAGAAGCTAGGAAAACATACGGCAGGCAAAGCCTGTGTTTACATCAACAAAGTGGAGGATATCCGTACGGAGGTTTTGCAGGAGCTGATCCGGCAATCCGTCCAATTTTTGAAGGAAACGTACCCGGATTAAGATTGGCGTCCGAACAATGGCAGTGGCAAAAAAGGTGGGGGAATGCATGGAGATACAACTCAGGAAATATGAGCCTTTCTATGCTCATAGCGCCGTCAAAATGTGGAGGGAAAGCAAAACGCGAGCCATCGGGCAGGAGGAGCTGCATCCTTTCGAGGACCATGTCCGGTTTTTGAATGACCGTTTGGCCAAGGAGAGCGAGGTATGGATTGCAGTCGAGAGGGAATCCGGGCTTGTCGTCGGGCTGATTGCCTTTAATAAAAACGAAGTTCATCAGCTGTATATCCATGTTGAGCACCAAGGCAAGGGACTGGGGAAAAAGCTTCTTGATCTCGCGAAAACGAACTCGGCAGGGAAGCTGTCCTTGTACACGTTTGAAGTAAACCGCAAGGCGCAGCAATTTTACGAACGCAATGGATTCCGCATCCTTGCCAGAGGAAACGACAACGAAGAGGGGCTTGATGATATCCTTTATGAATGGGATTAAAACGCCGGCGCAGGCGGACGCCAGATCGCGGCGCGAAACGGCGTTGAAGGACCAGTAGCCGGGAGCGACACGAAGGCAGCCGGTAACGGCAGCGGTTTTCAGGTCCAGCGCTGCCAGAAAGTCCAGGTACAACCCGTTTCGCAAAAAGGTATAGGGGATGCCGGTTGTGCGTATCGCATATTCGGTCGCCAGATGCAGATGGGTCAGCGGCAGTTCGCCGTGTTCGGGAAAGGCGAAGCTCGTGTAAAGCAGATGGCGGACATTTGCCCTTTTGGCGGCTTCGGCTGCATGGGCATGCTGGCGCGCCCGGAGCGTGTCGTCCCGGTGGGGGCTGGAAATCAGCAGGAGTTTGTCTGCTCCGGCAAAGGCCCGGTCCAGCGAATCCGGCCGGTCATAATCGGCGAACCGGACTTCGATTCCTTTTTCCTCAAACGGCTTGCCGGTTTCGGGACGGCGCACACAGGCTATGATCCGGTCGGGAGGAAGGGTTAGAAGCAGCCGCTCCACGATAAGACGGCCCAAGCTGCCGTTGGCACCGGTAATGACGATGGACATATAGACAACAATCCCTTCGTTCGGGTTAATAGTTAAGTGCTTAACCAACCGGGCGAGAAAATCCCTTATCCCCGGCTTAATTTCTTCAACAAAGCGAGAAGCTGCTCCAGCTCCGGCTTCTCCAGCACCTGCATCTTTTCGGCAATCCGCTGTCTGTTATCGGGTAAATGCCGCATCAAAAGCCTTTGCCCTTCGCTGGTAATGGAAATCAGCGTTTTCCTTCCATCCTGCGGATGAGGGACCCGGGAAATGAGCCCGCCGGCTTCCAACGGGCCGAGCAGCAGACTGATATTCGGTTTGGTGACCCCGATTTTTAGCGCGAGAGTGGAGGGGAGAATGGTGCCGCCTTCTTTCATGATTTCAACCAGTACCCGGATTCGCGCTCCGTTGATTCCTTGCGATTGCCAATACTTTTCCGAGACGTCCACCAGCTTGGCCGTTGCATCCACCAAAGCGAAAAAGGCCTGGTTTTCCAGCGGCAAATGGAGCACGTATTCTTGCAGGTCTTTCATATGGGGCGTCACATCCGTTTATATAGTTAAGTGCTTAACTAAAAACAGTGTACGAAAGCTCCCCGGGAAAGTCAAGAAAGAAACGTTCTGCCGCCGGTAAAACAAAGCAAAGCCGCGAAGCGCCTGAAGCTTCAAGCGTTTCGCGGCTTTTTCGCTGCCGGAGGCGATTATCGGGCCGCTGCCAAATGCTCGGAAAGGCGGTCCCAGGTTTCTGCGATTCCCTGCTCCATGCCCATCTCGATCAACGCCTGATAAGGTGGGAAGCGAAAAAGAATCAAAGTCTATGAACCTGGTCCGAAGTTATGACAATATAAGGGTGAATGGCCATTCGGAAAGGAGCAGCTTCTTGGATATCGAAGAGCTTAACGAACTCATCAACCGGCACGGCAAGGCGGTTTACCGGTTTTGCTCCCGGCTTGCAGGCAACCGGGCGGACGCGGACGATCTCTATCAGGAAACGTTTTTGAGAGCGATGGAGCTGCGCCATAAAATGAATGCAAGCGGAAACCCAAAAGGATTTTTGATGGGGATCGCCGTCCGGCTTGGCAAAAACAACCGCCGGAAGCGCGCCTGGAGACAGCGCATCGCTCCGACGGAAGCGTTAACGGGTCCAGCAGAGGAGCGGAGCCTGACGGGGACGGATGCAACACCCGAGGATGCGGTAGTAAACGGTGAGCTTCGCGGAATGGTGCGGGCCGCCGCAGACCGGCTGGATGATAAGCTGAAGCTTCCGCTCTATCTCTACTACAGCGCGGAGATGACGGTCGAGGAGATTGCGGCGGCGCTGCGCATTCCGACCGGAACCGTCAAAAGCCGGCTTCATCTGGCCCGAAAGAAAATGAAAACCTTTTTGGAGGTCGAATCCATATGAATCAGGAAGACAAATGGGAGCGCGTCGTCCGGGAAGCGCTGGCTTCGGATGCTGAGCCGGACGAGAGCGTCAATCAGCGGCTGATCAGCCGATATAAAGAAGGCAAAAGCGGCGGGGGGACGGTAAGGAGGCGGCTGTCGGCGGGTGTTCTTGTCGCCGTTTTCTCCCTGGTCCTTTGCCTTACGGCCGTTGCAGCCACCCAACTGTTTCAGCCGAAGCAGGTGGCGGAGCATCTGGGGCAGCAGGTGCTGGCAAAAGCGTTTGAAAGCAAGGACGCCGTTGCAGTCAACCGGTCCGCTGCTTCCGGCGGCTACCTCTTTACTTTGCTAGGGATTGTTTCCGGCGCCGGGCTTACGGAGTTGGAACCGGCTGCGGGCGAGATCCGCAAGGACAGGACATACGCCGTCATTTCCATCGCGCAAGCTGACGGGGAGCCTATGCCGGCAACAAGCGACCCGGCGTACGGGAAGGAGCCGTTTTTCATTTCGCCGCTGATTAAAGGTCTGAAACCGTGGCAGGTCAATATCCTAACGATGAACGGCGGATACAGCGAGGTTGTGCTGGACGGAGTAATGTACCGGCTGATCGAATGCGACGGACTGGAAATGTTCGCGGACCGGGATCTTTACCTGGCGGTCAGCAGCGGGGAGCCTTTTTTCAATAAAGAAGCGTTCCTATATGACGAGAAAACGGGTGAAACAAGCCCCAATCCGGCTTACAAGGGAGCTTCGCTTGTGTTTGACCTCCCGCTCGACAAATCCAAAGCGGACCGTGCCCAGGCGGATGCCTATTTGCAAAAGCTGCTGAATCCGGCGTCGGCCGGAACAGCGGCATCCGCCTCCGCTGCGCCTGCAACCCCTGAAGAAGAGCTGCTCCAGCGGCTGGAGAAATGGAAAAAACAGCTCCCGGAAGGAACCGTGATTCCCGAATCCGTTCAAACCTTGACCCCCGATGAGCAGGGCCGGATTTATTATGACTTTGAAGGCTGGACCAACACGATTCCCGTCGATGAGCTGTTTGCTCCCGGGCAAACCGGCGATACGGAGGCCGTCATGTTCAGCGGGGACGAAACCCGGACCTGGGCGCTTGTCTTTTCCCGCGACGAAGCGGGTGTCATTACCGGAAGAGTGGTCGAATTGAAGTAGAGGAAGTACGCGAAAGACGCGGGCGGCGGACGCCTGCGTCTTTTCGCCTGGAAAGCAAGGGATGGCTTCTCGTTAGGTGCGAAAATAAGTCTCTCTTGACGGTCCCGGTTCT
The DNA here is from genome assembly GCF_059735245.1 of Gorillibacterium sp. sgz306347. Lineage (NCBI taxonomy): Bacteria > Bacillati > Bacillota > Bacilli > Caryophanales > Paenibacillaceae > Gorillibacterium > Gorillibacterium sp. sgz306347. Next base: position 16,406 of record NZ_JCAPET010000064.1, on the reverse strand, counting down.
TGATTTTCCTCTCTTTTGCACATATTCGATCGATCGGGATGAAGCGCCTGAACCGCTCAAACGAACGATAACCGGGGAACGGTTGTGCGAATAGATGCAAAGCGGCACCTATTTTTCCTCAATTTCCGTCCCTGTTGAAAATAATTGCATATACGCAACTAATCACTAATAAACAAGCGATTTTTAGAGAAAACAGAAGAAATAATTGCTTTTTCGCAGCTATTCCGTCCAAAAAAGCGGATTACGGTTTGATTTGTTGCTTTTTTGCACTTGCTGTCCATCCCTAGGAGTGAGAGAGTCTTTGAAAAATGAAGGTTCGGATTTTTGCCGCCCGTTTGCCGACAGACAAATCCGTTATGAGCGCGGCGTACCGTGCCGTCAGAAGTACAAACAGCTCCCATGTATGCCCAGCTTCCGGCGTGGCTTAGCCCGGGGGCGAGCGCACGGCGGCGCCAGTGTCAAGCCCTTGCGCCGGTCAGCAAACTTGCTTGCGCAAGCCGTCGGCAGAGGCAGCGCCGCGCCGGCGCGGCAGGGCTTCGAATAGGAACCGGAGCAGCGCCGCAACTGGCAAGGCCGTGCCGATTAAAGCCGCCCGGTGCCAGCCGCCCGACGCATAGGCCCACGCGCCAAGCGTGGAGCCCGCGGCGCCGCCGAGGAAGAAGAGCGCCATGAACAAACCGTTCAGCCGGCCTCTGGCCTCGTTTCCGAGCGAATAGATGGCGCGCTGGCTGAGCACAAGGTTTCCGGAAACGGCCATGTCAAGGGTGATGGCGGAGACAAACAGCAGGACAAGGGCCGTCGTGGAATGGCCGTCCAGAAGCGCTATCAGCAGGAAAGACAACCCCGCTACGCCAAGCGCAAGTCCCGTCAGGGGCTTGCTTTTTCCTTTGTCGGCGAGCCGTCCGGCGATCGGGGCGGCCGCAGCGCCGCCCACGCCGACAAGAGCAAACCAGGCGATGCCTTGCTGCGACATGCCGAAGTCATGCGCGAGCCGCAGCGGCGCGGCCGTCCAGAACAGGCTGAAGGCACCGAACAGGCAGGCCTGGTACAGCGCGCGGCGGCGCAGAACGGGCGTGTGCCGGAACAGGCTGCCGAGGGAAACCAGCAGCTTCCCGTAGGAGACGGAGGGAGCGGGCTTGCGTTCGGGCAGCACGCGGGCGAGCACAACGGAAAGTGCGGCGATAAGCGCGGCGGACAAGCCGTAAACCGCCTGCCAGCCCCACAGGCTGGTCAAAAAGCTGGCCGCCGGGCGGGCGAACATGATGCCGAGGAGCAGGCCGCTCATGACATTGCCCACGACGCGCCCGCGCTCGGCATCGGAAGCCAGGTAAGACGCAAACGGCACGAGAATTTGCGCTGCTGCGGACCCGGTGCCGATGAGCAGCGAGGCGGCGAGGAAGAGCGGCGCTTGCGGAGCGAACGCCGCCCCGGCGAGCCCAACTGCGGCGGCGGCCAGGCTAACGACGGTCAGACGCCGGTTTTCCACAATGTCGCTAAGCGGAACGACCAGCAGCAAACCGGCGACATAGCCGACCTGCGTAATTGTAACAATCAAGCCGGCAGCCGAACGAGCAATGCCCGTCGCGGCGCTGATCGGGCCGATCAGCGTTTGCGCGTAATACAGATTGGCGACGATCAAGCCGCAGGACGCGGCGAGCAGCAGCATAAGCCAGGCAGGAATCCGATTGCCGGCAGAAGGTTGAGCGGCGGGAGAAGCTTTTGTTTTTTTCATGAGTATTCATCCTTCCCGTTTTGGGATTGGCGCGAAGGCTTTCCGGACAAGTCTTTCATCGCCGTTAATTAATGAACATTGTGTTCACTAATCATGGTTACACTATATACTGAACGTATCGTTTTGTAAATAGGCGGGACGCATTTTCTTTTCCGGACCGATTTTGTATACTGGACGAAGCAGGTTTTACGGATTTTTGCCGGACCGAAAGGAGAATGCGCCATGCAGGGAAAACGGGGCCGCCCCCGCAACCCGGAGACGCAAAAAGCCATTTTGCACGCTTCCTACGCGCTGCTGCTGGAGCTTGGCTTTGCGGACGTCACCGTCGAGAAGATTGCCGAGCGGGCGAAGGTGAGCAAGGTTACCATCTATAAGTGGTGGCCGAACAAAGCGGCGGTGGTCATGGACGGTTTTCTGTCGGCCGCCTCGGAGCGGCTTCCCGTGCCGGATACCGGGTCCGTATTCGAAGACGTTCTGGCGCACGCCACGAATCTGGTCCGTTTTTTGACGAGCCCGGAAGGAACGGTTATCAAGCAGTTGATCGGGCAGGGACAGGTTGACGAAGGACTGGCGGAGGCCTACCGGACACGGTATTTTCAGCCCCGGCGCGAGGAGGCCATTAAGCTTTTGGAAAAGGGAGTCCGCCAAGGGTCGCTGAAGGAGGGGCTCGACCTGGGCCTTTGCGTGGATTTGCTCTACGGACCGCTCTTTTACCGGCTGCTGGTGACGGGGGAAGCGGTGGATGCGGCGTATGTGGAAAAGCTGGCCAAGGCCGCCTTTAAAGGCCTGGAGGCAGCGCCTCCCCGATAGCCCCGCGTTCGTTCCTTTTTGTGAGCTTCTGCTGCAGAGGGAGCCGGATGCATGCCGGATGGATGGAAAGAATGTCTATGTCTATGCCGTGACGGCATGTTTGGAAGTTTTGGAGGGAGCATCAACCTTTCGGCAGGGCCGGTCTTGACCGCAACCAGCGGTTTTGACCGCCCTGTTTTGCTTTGCGGGGAGAAGGAGCTCTCGCAGGCCGGCGCCGACACTGGCGCTTCGCCGGTTTCATATGGTGCAGAAAGAAGAGAGGAGTGAACCGGCTTGATACGAAACGCGCCGTCCAAAGGGGTTTCCATTATCGTTTGCACCAACCAGCCCCGGTTTTTTGGCAATCTTTTGGCCAATTATCGCTCCCAGCGGTATGCCGCGAAAGAATTGATTATCCTTTTGAACAAAGACAGCATGAACCTGGAGCATTACCGGAAGAAAACACGCGGGTACGCCAATGTCTCGGTCTACCAGATTCCCGAAAAAATCTCGCTCGGGCAGTGTCTGAATTGCGGAATCGCGAGGGCCAAATTCCCGTATATCGCCAAGTTTGACCACGACGACTATTATTCGCCTCTGTATTTGCGCGAGCAAATGGATGCGATGGAACGAACCAAAAGCGATGTTGTCGGCAAGCATGCCTGCCTGGTTTATCTGGAGGCATCCAATAGGCTGGTGATCCGTTCTCCCCACGAAAAGAACAAACCCGTCCGTTTTGTCCAGGGCGGAACCATTCTGTTTCACCGCCGGGTGCTGAAAAAGGTCCGGTTTGCCGACCTGTCGCTCGGGGAGGACGTCGACTTTCTCGGACGATGCGCGGACAAAGGGCACCGGGTTTACGCCACATCGCCGTATCACTATGTTTACATGCGCCGCAAAAGCAAGAAGGACCATACCTGGAGAGTGCGGGACGCCTACTATTTGAACGGCAGCCAGCCGGTTGCGGTAACGGACCGCTTCCGCGCGATTGCGGACCGGGGCGCTTACGCTTAACGGAGGCTGGTCGAACTTGCGCCGGCAAGCCGAAAAAAGCATACCAAATCGCGATTTTGCTTCCTTACCTGGGGCTTCGCTCCCGTGCTAAGCTTACCGTGGGAAACCAAATTCAAGCTTGTACAGGAGACCGCTATGTTTGAAAAAACAACTCGTGACCGGGTAAAAGGGTTTTTAAAAGCAAAAGGGAAAACCATTGTGAACGAAGCGGGGGAAGAAATCGTCCTGACCGGCTGGGGGCTGGGAAACTGGCTCCTGCCGGAAGGGTACATGTGGCTGTCGCGTTCGGAACGCTTCGACCGCCCCCGCCGGATGGAGGAGGTTATTCGCCAGCTGACGGGAACCGAATACGCCGGTTCCTTTTGGCGGCGGTTCCGGGACCTGTATGTCACCCGGGAGGATATTCGCCGGATGGCGGAGCTCGGGTACAACTCGGTGCGCATTCCGTTTAATTGGCGGGTGCTGATGCGGGACGAGCCGGGGATCGCCTGGAGGGAGGACGGCTTCGCGCTGCTCGACCGCTGTCTGGACTGGTGCGAGGAATTTGGCCTGTACGCCTTTCTGGATTTGCATGGCGCGCCGGGCGGGCAAACGGGAGCCAACATTGACGACTCGGTCGACGATTTCCCCCGCCTTTTTACCGACCGGGAAAGCCGGGAGAAATGCATCGCCCTCTGGAAAGAAATCGCGCGGCGATACCGCGAACGCTGGATTGTCGGCGGATACGACCTGCTGAACGAGCCGGTGCGGCCGGGCTTGTGGGAGGACCGGCACGGCTTCCTGCTCGCGGAGCGGCTTGCCGGTTTTTATGAAGAGCTGATCGGGGAGCTTCGGACCGTCGATTCCCGCCATCTGCTTTCCGTCGAAGGGCATCGCTGGGCTACGGACCCGGTCGTCTTCTTCAAAGCGTACGACGATAACATGGTCATTCACTTCCACCGCTACGCCTGCATGCCCGGCTTGGAGGCTTTCCAGCCGTTTTTGGATGTTTCCGGGCGTTTGAATCAGCCGCTTTGGCTTGGTGAAACCGGAGAGAATGTCCCGGAATGGTACGCGGCGATGTACCCGCTGTCGGTGTCGCTCGGCATCGGGTATAACCTGTGGCCGTGGAAAAAGATGGTGTGTACCAACTCGCCTTACTCCATTGCAGAGCCGGAAGGGTGGGAGAAGCTGCTCGGGTACGCCGAAGGAGGGCCTCGTCCGGAAGCGGCGGAAGCCCGTTCGATTCTGGACGAATTCCTGTCCAGCATCCGGGTTGAAGCGTGCGCCGCCGTTCCGTCCGTTACCGCTTCCGCCTTCCGGCGTCCGGGCTGCCGGCTGCGGGCGACGGATTTTGACGAGCTTCCCGGCAAAGGAATTTCCTTCAGCGGAAGCCGCGCCGAAGGAAATCTTTACGGGTACCGCTCGGGAACGGGGATGAAGCTGTGCCGTATCCCGGGCAGTCCGGAGCGGAAACGCTTTACGTTCGACAGCGGCTGGGATTGTCTGGCGCTGGAGATGGAGGAAGGCGAGTTCGCCGTCTATACCTTTGCGGAAGTGACCGCCGGCTGCCGGATTCGCGTCGTTTTGGCGAGCGAAACGGGAGCCGCGATCGCCCTGGAACAGGACGGACGCGAGCTGCTTCGTGCTGAAGTTGCGGCGGGGAGCGGGGAAGCTCTGCTCGAAGCTCCGCTTCTGGCTGCGCCGGAAACCGGCATTAAGCTGCGGGTATGCGGCGGAAGCGCGCAATTTCATACCCTGTCGATAAGCTAGCAAAGGCATTCCGGAAGGCTTCCCGTCATAGAGGAAGCCTTTTTTGATTGAAGCTGCGTCCAAGTTGCCTCTTCCTTTCGGAACCGTTATTCTATACTAACGGGCTATGTCGGAGACGCGGGAAGAATGATTTGGAGGGACTTGCGGAAAATACAACGGAGGCAACCGTTTTCTTTTCCTGTAAGTGACAGAACTGTGAAGGGACAGTCATTGTAATCCCGAGTATTCCGATGTATAATTTCAAAAACACTTCAAGAGACATTACATTGGGGGAGAAAACATGCGCAAAGGTTTATCGGCAGTATTGGTATTTGTTCTGGTGGCTCTTCTGGCCGCCGCTTGCACGAACGGAGGCAATGAGGCGGCTTCCCCGACCGCGGGCGGCAGCGCTTCGGCGACCGGGCAACCGGGGGAAGGCGCCGCGAAGGAAGGCGGCAATCTGATTATCGGCGTAGCGGCCGATCCGGTCATTCTGAACCCGAACTACGCGGGCGACCGCGTCAGCCTGACGATCGACCAGGCGCTGTTCGCGCCGCTGTTCCAGGTCAACAACGGCGAGAAGACGTATTACCTGGCGGAAAGCCTGACCCCTTCCGCAGATAACCTGACGTATACGCTCAAGCTGAAAGATGGCTTGACCTGGCATGACGGAGAGAAGCTGACAGCGGACGACGTCGTATTCACAATCGAGAAGATTCTCGACGAGAAGCAAAACAGCTTCCTGCGCGCCAACTTTTTCGTGAACGATAAGCCGATCCAAGCGGTAAAGGTCGACGACCTGACCGTTGAATTCAAGCTTCCGCAGGTAAGCCCGGCTTTTGAAGCGACGCTGGTTCAGGTATACCCGATTCCGAAGCATATCTTCGAGAATGAAACGGACATTGAGAAAAGCTCCAAAAACGCCGCGCCGGTCGGTTCCGGTCCGTTCAAGTTCAAGGAATACAAAACCGGCGAGTATCTGACGGTCGAACGCTTCGACAACTACTTCGGCGGCAAACCGCATCTGGATTCCGTCACTTACCGCATTGCGAAGGATACGAACGCGGCCAATCTGGCCCTGCAAAACGGCGAGATTAACGTGAAATACCTGGACCCGCAGGACGTAAGCACGATCGAAGCCACAAATAATTTTCAAATTCTGCCTTACAGCGAAGGGCGTCTGGCCTACCTGCTGTTTAACGCGAACAGCGACAGGGGCGCGCTCGCCAAGAAGGAAGTCCGCCAGGCATTGTCCCTTGCGCTCAGCCGCGACGAGCTGATCCAGGCCACGTACACCTCGAGCGATTATGCCGAGCCGGCCAAATCGTTCCTGACGCCGGACGCGCTGTATCACACGAACGACGTCACGACTTACGACAACGACCCGGCCAAGGCGAAGGAAATGCTCGCGGCTGCCGGTGTCAGCGACCTGAAGTTGCGCTTCATCATGCAAAGCGGCAACAAAGCGCAGGAATCCGTTTCCCTGTACGTGCAGCAAAAGCTGAAGGAGATCGGGGTGGATGTCGAGCTGCAAAGCATGGATTCCAGCGCCTTTTCGCAAAAATTCGTGAATCCGGACTCCTCGGACTTTGAATTGGCGCTTTCGGGTTATATAATGGGGTATGACCCCGATGCTTACCGCATCCTGTATTCCTCCGACGGGTCGTCCAATTACTCGCACTACAGCAATCCGGAAGTGGACAAACTGCTGAATGAAGGTGCGGGCGAAGCGGACACGGCGAAGCGGGGAGAGATCTACAAGAAAGCTCAGGAACTGGTAGCCGCGGACGCCCCGATTTATCCGATCGCCTACACGAAAACCATCGTGGCGGTGTCCAACAATTTCGGCGGCATCGAAGAAGCCGTTCTGAAGCCGGTTGTCATTTTCGAAGACCTGTCCAAAATTCACCTTAAATAAGCGCGGCAAAAATAAGCCGGTTCATCCGGCTTATTTTTTTGCTCAAACTGGGAGAGTCGCCTATGAGACAACTCGTCGTCCGAAGACTGCTGCAAACCCTGCCCATGCTCTTTTTTGTATCGGTTGTTTGCTTTGCCATGATCAAGCTGGCGCCGGGCGACCCGGTGCTTTCGTTTGTCACGCCCAACATGCACGCCGAAGACATCGAGCGCATCCGGCACAATCTGGGCCTGGACCGGCCGGCCTACGTCCAATATTTTATGTGGCTGAAGGAGATCGTCCAGGGGAATTTCGGCTATTCGCTCGTGAATCATCAGCCGGTTCTGGATCAGATCTTGGACCGTCTGCCGGCTACGGCCGGGCTGATGGGCAGCGCTCTGGCGCTGTCCGTTCTGCTGGCGATCCCGCTCGGCCTTATCGCGGGCGCAAACCGCAACCGCTGGATCGACAAAACGATCAACCTGATTTCGTACATCGGCATTTCCGTGCCGCTTTTCTGGCTGGCGTTTCTGCTGATCTATTTGTTCGCCATCAAGCTTCATCTGCTCCCGAGCATGGGGATGCGCACGATCGGCGTGGAGTCGGCGATTGATGTTCTGAAGCACGGGATTCTTCCCTGTCTTGTATTGACCGTCGGCTTTCTGGCCGTTTACGTCCGGTTCATCCGTTCAAGCACTATCGGCCAGCTGAAGGAAGACTATGTGCAGATTCAATACGCGTTCGGCTCTAACAAGCGGACGATTCTGTTCCGGCACGTGCTGAAGCATGTCCTTCTGCCGGTCATTACGCTGCTCGGCATGTCCATGGGCGATCTGGTTACGGGCGCAATCGTGACCGAAACGGTGTTTTCTTGGCCCGGGATCGGGTCGCTCGGGATGACGGCGGTGAAAGGCATGGATTATCCCCTGATCATGGGCATTACGCTGTTTTCGTCCGTGCTGCTGATTCTGGGCAATCTGGCGGCCGACATTCTGTACAGTTTCGTGGATCCGCGAATCAAATTGACGAGGTGAGCACATGAACCGCAGCAAATGGAAAAGCGTCCGGGACGAGCTGTTCGCAAACAAAGCGGGGATTGCGGCCCTCGTTCTTTTGGCGGTGTTCGCCATCGGAGCGATCTTCGCATTCTTATCACCCTATGACCCGAACGCGCTGAATGCGCTGGAACGGCTGGCCAAGCCGGGCGCCGCCCACTGGTTCGGCACGGACGATTACGGGCGCGACTACTTTGCGCGCGCGCTTTACGGCGGCCGCATCTCGCTCCTGGTCGGCTTCGCGTCGATGCTGGTAGCGACGGTGATCGGCGTAACGGTCGGCGTCATCAGCGGCTACTTTGGCGGCTGGCTGGACAATCTGCTGATGCGCGCCCTGGATATTTTTCTCTCGATCCCGTCCTTCTTGATCCTTCTCCTGCTCAGCGTCTTCCTGAAGCCGAGCGTGGGGAACCTCATTCTGATTATCGCACTGCTCATGTGGATGAACATCGCCCGGATCGTCCGGGCGGAAACGATGACCATCAAGGAGCGCGAATTCGTGCTGTACGCGAAGGCGTCCGGCCAGGGGGCGTTTGGCATGATCCGCCGCCACATTCTTCCCGGACTCGTGCCTGTAATTATCGTCGGCGCGACCAACAGCATCGCATCCGCCATCATGATGGAATCGTCGCTCAGCTTTCTCGGCTTCGGCGTGCAGCCGCCAAACGCCACCTGGGGCAGCATGCTCAACAACGCGCAGGGCTATATCGCCCAGGCGCCTTACCTCGCTTTGTTTCCGGGGCTGTTGATCCTGCTCACGGTGCTTTCCTTTAACGTGTTGGGCGACATTCTGCGCGTAGGCTTTGAGCCGAAGCTGATCAAACGATAGAAAGGGGGAATCGCCATGACGGAACGGCTACTGACGGTCGACAATCTGGACGTTTCTTTTCGCACGCAGGCGGGAGATAACCATGCTGTGCGAGGGGTCAGCTTTCATATCGACGCCGGGGAAACGCTTGGCATTGTCGGCGAATCGGGCAGCGGCAAAAGCGTGACCGCCAAAGCCATCCTCTCGCTGATCGCCCCGCCCGGGAAAATCAACGCGGGCAGCATTCAATTCGGAGGCGAAGAGCTGCTCGGCCTGACGGAAAAGGAATGGCGGCGGCTGCGCGGCAACCGGATTGCGATGGTCTTTCAGGACCCGATGACGTCGCTGAACCCGGTCAAGAAAATCGGCAACCAGATGACGGAGGTTATCCGGCGTCACCGGGGCTTGAGCGAACAGCAGGCGGTCCGCGAAGCGGCCAAAATGCTGGAGCGCGTAGGCATCGCAAACCCGGAAGCCCGGCTGAAGCAGTACCCGCATGAATTCAGCGGCGGCATGCGGCAGCGCGTTATGATCGCGATGGCGCTGTCCTGCGAGCCGGAGCTTCTTATCGCAGACGAGCCGACGACGGCGCTGGACGCGACGATCCAGGCCCAAATTCTTGATCTGTTCAAAGAACTGAAGCAAAACACCCGGACGGCCGTCGCCCTGATCACCCACGATCTCGGCGTGGTGGCGCAGGTTTGCACCCGCGTCATCGTTATGTACGGCGGGTTGATCATGGAGGAGGGTACGGTGGAGGACATCTTCTACCGGCCGCAGCATCCGTACACCCTGGGGCTGCTCCGCTCGATCCCGAAGCGGGGCGGCAAAGACCGCGAGCGGCTCGTTCCGATTGAAGGAACGCCGCCCGACCTGCTGAATCCGCCGCCCGGCTGCCCGTTTATCGACCGCTGCCCGCATGCGTTCTCCCGCTGCGTGGAGCGCCCGCCGGCGTTCGAGCTGTCGCCGGGCCACCGCTCGGCGTGCTGGCTGGCGGACGAGGAAGCAGGCGCGGAACGCGGCACGTCCCGCGTGCAGCCGGACGCGGTTTCATCTCCGGAGCGTCAGCGGGAAGCGGAAGGAGGTAAGCCGGTTGAGTGACGCGAACATTTTGGTGGACGTGCGCAACCTGAAGAAACATTTCTCCAAAGGAAAAGGGTTGTTCGGCCGCGACACTTCGGTGCTGAAAGCGGTGGACGGCGTAAGCTTTCAAATCCGCAAAGGCGAAACCTTCGGCCTGGTCGGGGAATCGGGAAGCGGCAAGTCGACCGTCGGCCGGTGCTTGCTGCGGCTGTATGAATATACGGATGGGGAAGTGTTTTTTGACGGCCAGCCGGTCAGCAAGCTGGATGAAAAGCGGCTGAAGCCGTTCCGCCGCCGCATCCAGTCGATTTTTCAGGACCCTTATTCATCCCTGAATCCGAGTTTGAACGTGCTGGATTTGATCAGCGAGCCGATGAAAATCCACGGCATGCACCAGGTCGATGAGCGGAAAGAAGCCGTGGCGGCGCTGCTGGAAAGGGTGGGGTTGAAACGGGAGCACCTTTATCGTTTCCCGCACGAATTCAGCGGCGGCCAGCGCCAGCGGATTTCCATCGCGCGCGCCTTGTCGGTGCAGCCGGAGTTCGTCGTCTGCGACGAGCCGATTTCCGCGCTGGACGTCTCCGTGCAGGCTCAGGTGGTCAACATGCTGGAGGATTTGCAAGCCGAATTCGGGCTGACCTACCTGTTCATCGCGCACGATCTTTCAATGGTCCGTCATATCTCGGACCGGATCGGCGTCATGTATGCAGGAAGGCTGGTCGAGGTGGCCGACAGTGACGAGCTGTACGACAACCCCGTCCATCCGTATACGAAGGCGCTGCTGTCTTCCATTCTCGTGCCCGACCCGCGTACGGCCGGCCGGAAGCTGGCGCCCGAGCGGTACATCGCGGCGGCTGACGCTTCCGCCTCCTCGGAGCTGCGGGAAGTCAGTCCGGGCCATTTTGTCGCCGATTTCGCCTGAGGCGGGATCGTTTGTGGAAAGGATTTTAATGCGGCCGTCCGCCGGTACATCCGGGGACGGCTGTTTTTTGTACGGGTGTTGGGGGCCACGCTCGTTAGGACACCGGGACTGGGGCTGTGAAGCAAGTCGCAGGCGTGCCTTTTATAGCTGGATGCAGGTGGTAAGGAACTGCGAAGTCGAGGCAATTTGCGGAAGAAAGGCTTCAGCAACTTTTAGTGAGTATTTACCGCACACCTTAGCCACCCAATAATTGAGAGACGAACATGGCTTATCGAGGAAGGAAGGTAAACCTCCTTTCCAACCGCCAAATTGTTACTTGCGTCTTACCTAGACTACATCGATTGTTTTGTTGGACGAATTAATATTTCATTGATTGCAACACTTTCAGGAGCGTTAATCGCATAAGCTACTGCATCTGCAATGTCCTCTGGTCTTAAACCAAACCCCTCCTTACTCGCATTTTCCTTCAATGCTTGTACTACTTGTGGGTCATTTACAGTGTTTGGCAACTCGGTATCCACTGTTCCTGGGGAGATCATGGTAGTTCGGATATTGTTTCCATGTTCTTCTTGGCGCAAACCTTCCATAATTGCTCGAACAGCAAATTTTGTTCCACAATATACGGCAGCGGTAGGGATGACGATATGACCAGCAATGGAATCAGTCGTAATGATTTGGCCCGATTGTTGTTTTTTCATGATTGGTAATGCAGCAGCAATCCCGTTCAGAACCCCCATGATGTTAATATCCACCATTTGTTTCCATTCATCAAAACGGTTTTCCGAAAGTAATGCAAGCGGCATGATGCCAGCGTTGTTGTAAAGTACATCTACTCGACCATATTTCTGTATGGCCAAATCAACAACTGCTTGAACGTCTTCTTTATTTGTTGCATCGGCAGCTAAATACGATATTTCGGTGTTTGGTAGAAATTCTACAAGTGCTTTCAAGCGGTCTTCACGACGAGCAGCTATAACGAGCTTTGCCCCTTCTTGTGCAAGCTTTTTGGTTGTAGCTTCACCAATCCCGCTGGATGCACCCATAACAACAACTACTTTACCTTTGATATTAGACATTTTAATAAACACCCTTCCTTGTTTTAAAATTTATTTGGTTTCTTTACCATCCATGTAAGTAGCCATCCATTTTACGATTTCCGGGTCGTTATGAGAAAAGAACAAGCTTCCCTTAGTATCAAGCGTGGCTATTTTCTCCATATCCCCTTGGCTTAATTCAAAATCGAAGATATTGAAGTTTTCAATGATTCGTTGCTTTTGAGCAGATTTTGGAATGACAACAATTCCTCTTTGGGTCAACCATCGTAATACCACTTGAGCGACGGATTTGTTGTATTTTTCGGCTACGGTTACCAGTAATTCGTTTTGAAACAGGTCATTTTTTCCTTCAGCAAAAGGACCCCAAGACTCGATCTGAACATTGTACTCTTTCATAATTTTTGCACTTTCGATTTGCTGACAGAACGGATGAGTTTCAACTTGGTTTATAGCTGGAGCTACCTCGTTATGCAAAATCAAGTCCACCAGCCGGTCGGGATAAAAGTTGCTAACTCCAATCGCCCTAATCTTTCCTTCGCGATACAATTCCTCCATCGCACGCCAGGAGCCATACACATCCCCAAATGGCTGATGTATTAAATACAAGTCCAAATAGTCTAATTGCAGTTTTTTCAGGGATGTTTCAAACGCCTTCTTTGTACGCTCATAACCGGCATCCGCAATCCAAAGTTTTGTCGTAATGAACAGTTCTTCCCTCGGGATACCGCTGCGTTTGATTGCTTTTCCAACCGCTTCTTCATTTAAATAAGTGGCAGCTGTATCAATCAACCGATAGCCTGCAATAAGGGCATCGTAAACGGCCTGTTCACATTGCTCGGGATCTTCGATTTGGAAAACTCCAAAGCCCAGGATTGGCATCTCAACACCGTTGTTTAGGATAACTTTTTGCATGTCAACCTCCGATATTATTCTGAAATTTGTTTGATGGGATGATTAAGATATCTTCTGAGCATGATAAATACCATATGGAAATTGCCTTGCGAGCCTCATCCTGGTTTCCGGTAGACGGGCTAAAGCAACATCGGCATCACCGGACCAGATAGAGCCACCATAAGGGCAAACAGACTAACCAATTGCCCTGCTTTAGCCACTGAAATATGATAATAGTCAGCAAGTAATGGAAGGATAACTCTACTCCTAATTCCGTATTCAAAATGCCGAAAACTCCAAAAGCTAAAATAAAGGTCGATAAATTATTTCTAGACGACAACGAAACTCCATCTCCATTTTCTTTTATCTTAAAGTGCCCACATATGGAACTCCCCCAACTGACAAAATTTATTCCACATGAATGGAATAATCCCCGCATGTGTATTATTATATGAGAGACAGCATTACCGCAATAACCAGATGGAGACCATCCGTGGAATAAGTAACAGGAATCAGACTATTGGGGATTATTTATAGGAAAGAAGTTGGTGAATCTCAGATGACTAAAATGGATCGTCGAATATTGAAATCACAAGAAGCGATTAAAAAGGCCGTTATTGAATTGATGATCGAAAAAGAGTTCGATCAAATTACGATGCAAGAAATCTCGGATAAAGCAAACGTTGACCGAAAAACGATTTATCATCATTACAAGGATAAATACGACTTATTAGATAAACTCATTGAAGAACACCTAAGTGAGCTTTGGGCAATTTGCTACTCGGAATCTGATTCTGCCAAAGCCCATTTAACTTGGTTCGAATACTTTGAAAGTAAATATGCTTTCTTTTCGGCTATGCTGGCTAGTAAAGGTGCTCCATATTTTCAAAGTCGATTCCTAGAATTTGTTATAAAGGATTTCCGCAATGGTTGGGATATGATCGAGGGGAAAGAGAGCGGATTAAACGAGGAAATTTTGATGCAATTTTTCGCGCCGGCATATGTAGGACTTGTAGAATGGTGGTTCACGAATGGGATGCCCTATCCGCCACGTGTGATGGAAGAACAAGTGATGATCTTGTTAGAGAAGAACCTTTCATAGGACGTTTATTCGAAAAATCGGAAATCATATAGCTTTGAACGGCATGCTAGCAGTTGTTACTTTTGAACAAAAAAATACACTATATTGTAGACAGGAAAAGATGGTTTACAGTTAAAAATTCAATGTCTTATCTCTCTCCAATGGTATAATATGCTAATTAAAACCACTAGCTGGAGGAGAACCATGGCTGATATAACATTGGACAATATCACGATAACCTTAGACTCTAATGAAACGGATTACAAACAGGTGTGCAGTAATTTATACGAGTATAATGTTCAGGCGACAAACGGTTTACTTAAAAAACCGGGTCAAGATATTAATTTGTATTTAAAAAACGAGTCGGACACCGTTGTAGGCGGCTTGTTTTGCGAAACCTGGTTTTATGGTTTATATCTTGATGTTTTCTGGATTGCTGATGAATATCGAAACAAAGGATATGGAAAAGTCATGATAACCGAAGCCGAACGTCTAGGAAAAGAGCTAGGCTGTACTTTTGCACATACCTGCACATTCACGCATCAAGCACCGGATTTTTATAGGCGCATGGGCTATGAGGTGTTTGCCGTTAATGATGAGTTTCCGGAAGGCATTAAACAATTTTTCCTGAAGAAGAAGCTATAAGGCTTGTTTAAACGGACCTTCATGGACAATGAAATGCGACGCGTAATGTATCCATATGGCTGTCATTTCTCGCAGCTGAAGCGCTAACGGTTGTGACAGAGCTTATTTCGCGAAAAAAGATGGTTTTGAAACTCTAACGGTTGCCACAGAGCTTATTTGAGCTTTTTCATCAAAAATCCCTTCGTTTTACGCAAATAGCCGCTGTGACAACCGTTAGAAATTTTCCGGCGGCTTTTTTGGCCAAATAGCCGCTGTGGCAACCGTTAGAAATCTATGCCCCGGTTCCGCTCCTGCTAATTTGCTCTTTTTCCGCCGTCCATCCGCCCCGCATGAGAGAATGGACAGAATCAATTGTGTGCGCTTATCGTTATGCCTTCAAAACTTACCAGCTTGTCGTCTTCTACTCCCTGCCGTTCCCCGTTTCGGCGTTCCAATGCCACTACCCGCGAGTTTGCCTCACCGACGCTGGCCCGCCGTCCGCCTCAGGTCGGCTCGCCCGCAGGCCCCCTGGCCGGCCGCCACCCCGCCGTTTCCCGCCTTCCGCTCCCAGAGCAACCTCCTCCCGGAATCGCGTTCCTGTTGCCTGCCGGGCCGACCCGTCAAGGTCCGTCTCGGTCTCATTTTGCTGCTTGAGCGGTTCCCCGCAGGATTTCGCCGGGAGCGCCGCCCCGGGGCATCGGGTGATCTCCGTTCTCAAAATAGAGCGGCAGGCCCTCGGTGACAAACATCGAGGCGGTTTTCGGGTTTTGCCTTTGATGATGAATGTGGAGATGCGGCTCGCTGGAGCTTCCCGTGTTTCCGACCTTTGCCAGGAGATCGCCCTGTTTGACCCGGTCGCCGTCCTTCACGCGGAGCGAATGCTGCTGAAGATGGGCCAACACGAGATAGGTGCCCGTTTCGTCCAGGCGCAGATACACGTGGTTGCCGATCATGGTCTCATAATTTTCGTCGCCCGGCGTCAAATCCGCTTCTCCGTCCGATGCTTCCACGACCACGCCGTCGGCCGGTGAATACAGCTCCATGCCGAAAATTCCATACGCCGTTAAGGGAGCGTCCACAGGGTGCTTTTTTTCCATGATGATGTCATACGCAAATCTCTCGTTGGGCGCAATGGCGTGGGGCCGGTTGGTCGTCATGCTTTTTCCGCCCCATCCGATCAGGCTATCCTCCCGAAAAGGCGACGCCACCGTGACCGCAGGCCGGAGACGGTCCGCGTTTGCCGGATAGGCGATCTGAAGCTTGCCCATCAGCCAGAAGGCAGGCCAGGAAGCAAGCAGCAAAGCGGGGAGGAAGAGCAGGGTTGTCCAGGCGACCTTTTTCTTGCGCAAAAGCGACACCGTCAGAACCAGCATTACGGCAATAAAAAACAGGGCATTCAGCGTCCCCAGTCCCATAATGCCCCACCAGCTTGTCACGCTCGCCGTGCCCGACGTCCAAAATGTGATTCCCCACAGCGCCGCGTAACAAAGCAAATAAATCCAACCGATTTTTCGAAGCATTCGAATGATCCTCCTCCGTTTTTCTTCCGCCCTCCAACTATATCCATTCGCCTGGCCGTGCGGAAACGGCTTCGGACGTGGCCGGTACTGGGCTTTGGTCGAATGGGAACGAATGTTCCTGCGGGCGTTGCTATGAAGAAGAGGATGAGTATAAACAGCAAGAGGGTGTCCCAAAAGCAGGTTTCTGGAACAGACCACAAAGCA